>JACMMS010000027.1 GCA_014378915.1 Methylophilaceae bacterium | reverse complement strand
GATTAAATCTTCAGGCTTTTTATCATTGGATAGCAGGCTATCAATTTAATCGTTGGGTAAGGCTTTTTGTATCGTCATTCTTTATCCATTGCTGAAAATAGCAGTTTCCTGCAAAATGACGTTTACACAAAATTATTTACACCCTCAGATTTTTGAAGATTTTTTCGTTTATCCCCTTGCTATATAGAATGGTTGATAAACCCACTTTTAACGCTGCGCATAATTATATTACTTTGCTATTTGTTAATCGTGTAAAAGAAAATTTAGTGATTAGCCTCAATCCACTTTCTACAGTAAAAGTAATAACAAACAGTGCTGATACTCATACAAAATTAACGCGCTACTTAAGCTTCCAGTTTAATCGCGTAGTAGAAAATAAGGTTGTCATCCATCTACTTGTCACCGTACAAGATGTAACTGAACGCGTGACACAAGCCGCCGAGTTAGAAACACTGAAAGGCCAAGCAAGTATCAACATGGGCATGCTCAACCGTATTTTAAATTTAGATCAATTTCAGTTGCGCCTGTTTTTAAATAACACCACAAAAGCACTGGAGCATATCAATTACTTATTGGCGACCTTCCATAATCGTGCTCAAGCCACACTAGAGTTGATTAATCAATGCTTAAGAACCGTGCACGGCATAAAGGGCGAGGCCTAAGCCTTAGGTTTTGAGGCAATTGAAATGCGCGCACATCAATTTGAAGGTACCTTAGTGCAACTCAGAGATAAATCTAGCTGGAGTTCCGAAGATTTTTTAAGCCTGCCTATTGTATTAAATGGTTTATTTGATCAAATCCATCAAATTGAAACCATCGTGGCTGGCATTGCAAACTAAAGTGCTACCAGCAATGAACAGGTGAGGCTAATATCAGATAGTATAAGAGCTAACTTGAATATGCTGGTGGTGCAACTTGCACAAAATCAACATAAAGAAATTACTTCAGAGACTAATTTAAAAGTACTTAACCAATACAACGATTACATTGCCAATGAATTACAGCAACTTGGTATACAGCTTATTCCCAATGCAATTAGCCACGGTATTGAAACACCACAAGTCCGCTCAGAAAAAGGCAAGGCACGTCAAGGTAAACTCATTCTTAATTGTAAAATTCAATTAGATGGAGGCTTAAGCTTTAGCTGTCGTGACGATGGTGCAGGCATTGTGCCAGAGCGTATTCGTCAGGCAATGTTGGAGTCTGGACGTTATACCAATGAGCAAATAGCAGCACTAAGTGATAAACAAATTGTGCTTAAATTATTTGATCCTGGCTTTTCTACTGCATCTGACATAAATAAAGATGCAGGGCACGGCGTGCCTTTGGATCTAATTCAATCCAAAATTAGCGAAATTGGCGGACGTCTTAAACTTGATACCAGCCTGATGAATATACGCAATTTACTATTAGGCTACCTGCTAATGTTATTGCAGGGGCTATTAAATCTAGCAAGTTACACACAGAAGCTAACTTAAATCACAATAATCAGAATGGTATTTCTCAAATTCAAAATGAGCTCACAGCTTAGCTCAAGAATAGACAAATAACTATGAAGCTAATGATTGTGGATGACTCAAATATTATTCGCCACCGAATTGCGCGAATTGTAGAGAATGCAAAGTTACAAAAAATAATAGAAGTGGCCGCCTTTGCAAAAAACGGTACTGAAGCCATTCAACTTTTTATTATAACAGAACCTGGCATCATCACTATGGATCTCACTAAGCCTGAAATGGGCGACGTGCAATGTACATAAGCCATTATCAATATTAATTCGAAATTGAATATTTTGATTGTGTCTGCGCTCAGCGACAGAACAACGGCTATTAATGAACTTAAAAAGGGCGCGCAAGGTTTTTTATACAAACCATTTACAGATGATGAACTAATTGATGCACTACTGGAGTTAACCGAAGCGTGAATGACTTAAACGAACAAGATATTGAGGTGTTTGTTAATGCTATTAAGCAATACTTTCAACAAACCACGTGGGAGGTTGCCAATATTAAAGCCGAGTATTTAATCGAATCAAAGCCCCCTATCCATGACTTTAATCGCTTAATTAAGATCGGTGGAGATTATGCTGGTTGCATTTACTTCTCAGCACCACGCTTAATGATGCAGCATTTGCTCACCAAAATGTATGAAAACAACCAATCTGATGAAAATCTACTGGATGCGGTAGGTGAAATTGCTAATACAATTTCTCGCAATGCACGGCAGCATTTTGGTGAGGATATGGAGATATCAGTGCCTGAAACCATGCTAGGTAAAACTAACAACTTAAAACAGCAAACACGTGATAGACCTTATGCGGTTGATATTATTTGGGAAAAATATACCGCAGCACTCGTTATTGATTTTTCTAGATTGCATTAAGTAAGCTTTATAATTTAAGCTGGATATATAGATTTGCACCAAGTTAGTACTAATGTACGAACACGCGATTTAAAATGATGCATGCGTGATAATAAATGAAACTAAGCCATTGAATTGGCTATGAAAAATTAGTGGTATATTACTTGCTTAATATAGTACAAAATTATTGACTATTAATACTAATAATTGCGCAATTTAAGGAAATATCAAGATGCAAAAAATGAAACTAGTGGTTGTTGGCAATGGCATGGCAGGCATGCGCACAGTGGAAGAGCTGTTAAAAATTGCACCAGACCTATACGAGATTACCGTATTTGGCGATGAGCCTTATCCTAACTATAATCGCATCATGCTTTCTCCTGTTTTGGCGAATGAGCAAACCATAGATGACATCATCCTAAATACACGTGAATGGTATGCTGAACACAATATTACGCTCCACACTAGTGCGCGAATTAACAAAATAGACCGAAAAAATCGCGTGGTTTATGCGGAAGACGGCACTAGCGCAGAATATGATCGCTTACTTTTAGCAACGGGCTCAAAACCATTCATGCTTCCAATTCCAGGTAAAGATCTTAATGGAGTAATTGGTTATCGCGATATAAAAGATACAAACGACATGATAGAAACCGCAAAAATCCATAAACACGCGGTTGTGATTGGCGGCGGCTTATTAGGTTTGGAAGCAGCCAATGGTCTAAAAATTCAAGGTATGGAAGTCACCGTCGTGCATAAAAATGATTGGCTGCTAGAGCGTCAATTAGATAAAACTGCAGGACGCATGTTACAAAAAAACTTAGAAGCTAAAGGCCTTAACTTTTTACTGAATAAAAATACAGCACAACTGATTGGCCATGAAGATGGAGAATTTAAAAATCGAGTGAAATCGGTGCAGTTAGATGATAGTTTAATTGTTGCGGCTGATTTAGTGGTTATGGCAGTGGGTATTCGTCCTAACTTTTTATTAGCAGAATCTGCTGGCATTTACTGTAATCGTGGCATTGTAGTGAATGACACCATGCAAACTTATGATCCACGCGTATATGCAGTGGGTGAGTGTGTAGCGCATCGTGGTATTTCATATGGCTTGGTTGCGCCCCTATTTGAAATGGCAAAAGTGTGCGCAAACCACTTAGCTAATTTTGGTATTGGTCAGTATAAAGGTTCAGTCACCTCGACCAAACTAAAAGTAACGGGTATCGATTTGTTCTCAGCGGGCGATTTCGCACCAGCAGATGTGATGAATGATGGCCGTGAAGAAATTGTTTTGCATGATGCCGTCGGCGGGATATACAAAAAACTCGTCATCAAAAATGACACCATCATTGGCAGTGTGCTTTATGGCGATACTGCAGATGGCTCGTGGTATTTCCAAATGTTGCGTGATGGTAAAGCCATCCATGAAATTCGCGATAATCTCATGTTTGGACAAGATTCATTAGGCAACACAGGTCATTTAGGCCAAGATAAAGCTGCGCTCATGACCAATGAAATGGAAGTCTGCGGTTGTAATGGCGTATGCAAAGGCACAATTGTTAAAGCAATTCAAGACCAAGGCTTATTCACCATTGACGATGTTAAAAAACAAACTAAGGCAGGTTCAAGCTGCGGCTCTTGCGTAGGTTTAGTTGAGCAAATTTTAGCTTCTACTTTAGGTGGTGGCTATGCACCTCCCTCTAGCGCTAAAGCGGTATGTGGCTGTACAGACTTAAACCACGAAGAAGTACGCGAATCTATTCGCAAAAATAAATATCTCAACATCCCCGATGCCATGAAAGGCATGACTTGGCGCACACCTAATGGCTGTGCAACTTGCCGTCCAGCACTTAATTACTATTTGATTTCTACTTGGCCACACGAGGCGGTAGATGATCCGCAATCACGCTTCATTAACGAACGTGTACATGCCAATATCCAAAAAGATGGTACGTACTCTGTGGTTCCACGTATGTACGGCGGCGTCACAACACCAGACCAATTACGTAAAATTGCCGATGTTGCAGATAAATACGCAGTGCCCATGGTAAAAGTCACTGGCGGTCAACGTATTGACTTGCTAGGCGTAAAAAAAGAAGACCTGGTTGATATCTGGAAAGACCTCGACATGCCTTCTGGCTACGCTTACGCCAAGGGCATCCGTACGGTTAAAACTTGCGTAGGTAGTGAGTTCTGTCGTTTTGGTACACAAGATTCAACTGCCATGGGCATTAGAATCGAAAAAGCGTTTGACCACATGTGGTCGCCCCACAAATTTAAATTTGCAGTATCAGGCTGCCCACGCAACTGTGCTGAATCTGGTATTAAAGATGTGGGTATCATTGGTGTGGATTCTGGCTGGGAAATCTATGTAGGAGGTAACGGCGGCATTAAAACAGAAGTTGCTCAATTTCTATGTAAAGTAAAAACTGATGATGAAGTGTTGGAATATTCAGGTGCATTTACTCAAATATATCGTGAAGAGGCGCGCTATTTAGACCGTACCGTGCATTGGATAGAGCGTGTAGGTTTAGAGTATGTAAAACAGCGCGTTTTAGAAGATGCAGAAGGTCGCAAAGCCGCTTACGAACGCTTGTTATATGCTTTACAAGGCGCAGTTGAGCCATGGGGTGAACGCGTACAAAAACGTGCTGAGCATAAAGAGTTCGAAACCATCACGATTTAACTTTGCATGACACTCAATATCATTAGCTGGCGGCTGATCGTAAGCCGGTTAGTGACATATAAAGCATAACAAACTGGGAGCAGTGGCATGGAAAAAAGTTTTTGGGAAGTGGGTCACAAACCTACCTTATTTTCAGCATTTTTTTATTTCGATTTGAGTTTCATGGTGTGGGTGATGTTAGGCCCACTAGCCGTTCAAATCGCAGGTGATTTAGCTTTATCACCTGCACAAAAAAGCTTAATGGTGGCAACCCCCGTATTAGCTGGCGCATTATTACGTATTGTCATGGGTGTGTTGGTTGATCAAATTAAACCTAAAAAAGCACGTATCGTTGGCCAAATTATCATAGTAGTGTCACTGACAGTAGCATGGCTAAATGGTATACATAACTACCAGCAAGCCTTATTGCTTGGCGTATTTTTAGGTTTTGCTGGTTCGGCATTTGCGGTGGCTTTACCACTTGCATCACGCTGGTATCCACCAGAACACCAAGGTAATGCGTTGGGTATTGCTGGTGCAGGTAACTCAGGCACTGCATTAGCCGCTTTATTTGCCCCAGGTTTAGCGTTGGCTTATGGCTGGAACAATGTGTTTGGTTTAGCATTAATTCCTTTGCTTATCGCCTTAGTTGTTTATTTGATTTTTGCGAAAGATGCGCCAGATGCCCCTGCTGCTAAATCATTAGGTCAATATTTATCAGTACTCAAAGATAAAGACGCATGGTGGTTTATTTTCTTATATAGCGTAACATTTGGCGGCTTTGTAAGTTTAGCCTCATCATTGACTATTTATTTTCATGATCAATATGGCTTAACACCGTTTCATGCTGGCTATTTCACAGCGGCCTGTGTATTTGCTGGCTCTTTAGTGCGTCAATTCGGTGGTAACTTAGCTGACCGTGTTGGTGGCATTCGCTCAGTCACCATTATGTATATTTTGGCAGCTATTTTCTTATTCATTTTAAGCTTTGGCATGGCGCAACAATGGTTAGGTTTAACGATAGTTATTTTAGCCATGGCTGTACTCGGCATGTGTAATGGTGCGGTATTTCAATTAGTACCGAAACGTTCCCGTAAAGAAATAGGCGTAATGGCTGGCTTAGTTAGTATGGCAGGTGGCATAGGTGGTTTTTACTTAGCCTCTAGCATAGGTTACTCAAAACAAATCACGGGTAGTTACCAAGTTAGCTTAACTATATTTGCGGGTCTAGCATTATTGGCCATGGTTGGATTAACAGGTGTTAAAACTCGTTGGGGAACAACTTGGGGTTCTGCTACTGCTACTGCGACATCGGCTAAAGTTAAAAGTGGTAGTTTTCGAAGTTAATATCGGCGTTAACGCTTAGTATTAACTTTGAAGTACATATAACATGTCGTTAAAATTTAAGGTAGGACAAAGTTGCCTGACTGAACCAAGACCAAGTAATGAAGATTACATGGGTATTGCAACACCAGCAGATGAGCAACTTGGTATTAAAGGTGCACTAATTGCTGTAGCAGATGGTGTAAGTCCTAATGCGGGTGGCGGCGAGGCTTCAGAGATGACCGTGCGTAGGGTGTCAGCAGACTACTACGCCACACCTGATACTGGGGAAACCAACGCATCACTAGATAAAGTACGCAACGCGGCTAATCGTTGGGTATTAGCGCAAGCGGTTGCGCGCAAAGATTTAGCGGGTATGGCAACAACAATATCGCTCATGGTGTTGCGTGGTCAACGTTACTACTTAGCTCATGTTGGTGATACGCAAATTTATCGTCTACGCCAAAATGAGTTAACTCTGCTAACGACAGACCATGTGTGGGACAGACCTGATATGCGTCATGTACTGACACGCGCAGTGGGTTTAGATAAACACTTAACGGTAGATTTTGCAGAAGGCGCATTAGACGCAGGCGATTTATTTGCTTTAATGAGTGATGGTGTATGGGATGTACACTCACATAAAGACTTGCATGAAGGCCTAAACGCTTTTAACGACACGCAGATGATTGCCGAGCATCTGACCAAAAAAGCTATTAGCTTAGGTGGGCAAGATAATGCGACTGCCATTATCGTTAAAATTGAGGAAATTGGTGAAGATACACTTTCCGAGTTGATATCTGGCGGTCGACATTTGCGTTTGCCGCCTAAGCTGCATGTTGGTGAAGCGATTGATGATTATGAAATTGAAACCTTAGTACATGAAACGCGTTCTAGCCTAATTTATAAAGTGCGTAATACAAAATCTCGCCAACTATGTGTGCTTATAACATTGCACCCATTATTAGCTGAAGATACCGAAGCATGCCAAGCGTTATTGAATGAAGAGTGGTTAGGCAAACGTGTGATGTCACAATTTTTTCCACAGATTTTCCCTGTCAGTATAGAAAAGCGTAGCAAACTATATTACTTAATGAGCTGGCATGAAGGAGCGACTTTACAGGCCATGCTGGATACTGGGCACCATTTTACTGCTACTGAAACCAGCCGTTATGGGGCTAATTTAATGCGTGGTTTAGGGGCTTTACATCGATTCAATGTGGTGCACCACGATATTAAGCCCGCTAACACACATATTGGCTACGAAAAGCGCCTTCGTATTTTAGATCTAGGCGTTGCGCTTAGTATTGGTGGTGGCAATCTAACCTCAATGCAGAATCCTGGAACACCAAGTTTTATGGCCCCAGAATTATTTGAAGGTGAAACTGCCGGCACTGCGACAGATATTTATGCGGCAGGCGTCACTTTGTACCATTTACTTACACGACGTTATCCTTTTGGCGAAATAGAGCCGTTTCAGCGCCCTAAATTTGGTGTGCCAGTACCACCAACGCGTTACAGACCAGATATACCACAATGGTTAGAAAATATTGTATCAAAAGCAGTAGCACGCGATTCGGAACTTAGGTTTGAAACCGCAGAAGAAATGGCGCTAGCATTAGAACATTGCGAGCTGAAACCTATATTAGCTCAGACGTGTACGTCATTAATCGCACGAGCTAATCTGATCAAATGACAATAGATTGCGATTTTTTCTTTTATGCTCAATTTTATTTTGATTTATTTGCTATTAGTTTCTTAAGCTTAACTTTAAGTTATTAAGAATAAGTTTTTGACTATTTGATTATTGGAGTTGTTATGAGCAGTTGGGTAAAAGTTGCACCATTTGAAGATATTCCACGATTAGGCGCGCGAGTAGTACGCCGCACAAAACCAGATGGCGGCTTTGATGAAATTGGTATTTTTCGTACCGAAGATGACCGTATTTTTGCTATCAATAATCAATGCCCGCATAAAAAAGGCCCTTTATCACAAGGCATTGTTTATGGAGACAAAATAGCGTGCCCACTACATGGCTGGAAAATTAGCTTGGTAGACGGAAAAGCTGAAGAACCAGATGAAGGGGAAGTGGCTTGCTTTAAGGTGAAGGTTGTAGAGGGCATAGTTTATTTAGATGTATAGAGCAATGTAAGAGAGTGTGGAGCTATCAGTTTGAGCATTAAAGAAACAAAAAGTACTTGTTGTTACTGCGGCGTGGGTTGTGGCGTCATCATCAAATCCGAGAATGATAAAATCATTGACGTTAAAGGTGACCCCAACCACCCCGCTAATTTTGGTCGCCTATGCACTAAAGGCTCAACATTGCACCTCACCACAAAATTAGATTGCCGTGCTTTATATCCAGAAATGCGGTTAAAGCGTGATGAACCACGGCAGCGTGTCACATGGGATGAATCTTTAGATTTCATCACAGAAAAATTTACTCAGACTATAGAGCAACATGGCCCAGACAGCGTCGCATTTTACATCTCGGGGCAATTACTTACTGAAGATTACTATGTATTTAACAAGCTAGCTAAAGGCTTAATTGGCACTAATAACGTCGATACCAACTCACGTTTATGTATGAGCTCTGCGGTTTCTGGCTATAAAGCTACATTAGGGTCAGACGCTCCACCAGCGTGTTACGAAGACATCGACCATACCGATTGCTTGTTTATTGCAGGCAGCAACACGGCTTTTGCACATCCCATTATTTATCGTCGTATTGAAGATGCAAAAGCCAACAATCCAAACCTAAAGATCATCGTTGTAGATCCTCGTCGAACGGATACTGCACAAGCCGCCGATTTACACTTAGCCATTTTACCTGGTACCGATGTTGCCTTATTTAACGGCATGCTGCATGTGATGCTATGGGAAGGCTTGCTGGATATGGCCTACATCAATGCCCATACCGTAGGTTTTGAAACTCTTAAAGAAACCGTACGTGAATATACGCCCAAAATGGTGTCGGATATTTGTGGCATTAAAGAATCAGATATTGTGCAAGCTGCCAAATGGTTTGGTAAAGGCCCAAGTTTAAGCATGTATTGCATGGGCTTAAACCAAAGCGTTCATGGTACAGATAAAAATGCCGCACTCATTAATTTACATTTAGCCACTGGGCAAATTGGTAAACCAGGCTCAGGTCCATTCTCTCTCACAGGGCAACCAAACGCCATGGGCGGCCGCGAAGTTGGCGGCATGGCGAACTTACTATCTGCACATCGTGATTTATCAAACCCAGAACATCGTGCAGAAATTGCCAAAATTTGGGGCGTAGACGACGTGCCTGCAACCCCGGGCAAAACTGCTGTTGAAATGTTTGATGCTGTAAAAGATGGCAGCATTAAAGCGATATGGATAGCCTGTACTAACCCTGCACACTCAATGCCTGACCTGAACAAGGTGATTGAGGCATTGGGTAATGCAGAACTAGTTGTGGTGCAAGATGCTTACAATAATGTTGATACCGCAGAGTATGCCGATGTGCTGCTCCCAGCCAGTACTTGGGGTGAAAAAGAAGGTTCTGTCACTAATTCAGAACGATGTATTACACGGGTTAATCCGGCTATCAACCCACCCGCTGAAGCACGTCATGATTGGCAAATCATGGTGGATTTCGCACAGCGCCTAGAGAAAAGATTAGCAAAAAATACATCACTGTTCCCTTATACAACCACCGAAGAAATATTTAACGAACACCGCGAAACTACCCGTGGCCGTGATTTAGATATTACAGGTTTAAGCTATACGTTACTCAACGAACAAGGTCCCCAACAATGGCCATTTGTAAGCGGCGCAAGCACTGGCCAAGCCCGACTTTACTGTGATGGCGTTTTTCAAAAACCAGATGGCAAAGCACAGTTTGTTAATGCGGTGTATAAAGGTACGGCAGATAAAACGGATGCGCGTCATCCACTACATTTGCTCACAGGTCGTTTGCGCGACCAATGGCATGGCATGAGTCGCACAGGTACTATCGCACAGTTATTCAATCATGTTGAAGAGCCTGCAATCAATATGAATGCAGATGACATGCAGCGGCGCTCGATTAAAGATGGCGATATTGTCAAAGTATCCAACAAACGTGGCAGCCTAGTGTTGGTCGCAAAAGCTTCTGATGAAGTAAAACCTGCGCAAACTTTTATCCCCATGCATTGGGGTAAGCAGTTTATGCACGGTTTGGGTGTCAATGCACTCATTCCGCCCGACTTTGATAAAACCTCAAAACAGCCTGAGCTTAAACATACCGCTATTAAGCTTGAAAAACTAGAATTGCCATGGCATATGACAGTGATGCGTGCTTGCGATGATTTAGCCCAGCTTCAAGCTATTCGAGCTTTGCTAGTCGATTTTGAGTATGCAAGCTGTGGCTTATTTGGTCGTGAGTCTGAAGAGCACAAATTAGGTATGCTGATTTTACGTGCATCAAACAAAGAGGCACCAAGAGCAGAAATCGTTACGCAAATTGACGCTATATTAGGCATGCAAGATGGTATGCCACTACTCAATTACGACGATGCAAAGCGCGGAATAAGCAAACGTATTCTAGTGGAAGATAATAAAGTCACAGGCGTTAGACTCATGGGAGAAGTGCTGGCCGCAGAATGGCTAAAAGAAATCATGCTAACAGGACAATTTACACCAGAACTGCGTCGCTGGGCACTTGCGCCACTGGCTACTCCACCCAATGGGCAAAAAGGTCGGGGTAAAATTATCTGCAACTGCATTGATTTGTCAGAGAACGAAATTATTGAGACTATTCAACTAGGTGCAGACTTGCCTACTCTGCAAAGTAAACTAAAATGTGGCACAGAATGCGGCTCATGCGTGCCAGAGTTACGCCGTTTAGTGAAAATTCACTGCAAACACGCTGCTTAATATTTGTAAGGTTTAAATGATGAATCAAAGAAAAATTAGATTGGGTCTTTTAGCCGCCGCTGCTCTATTGATGTGTGGTTGCCATCTTGGTGGGTGAGGATATAGCCAACAATACACAAGGTTATATAACAGCAACCTCGACCACGGGCGACCAAGTAGTTTTACACCTCAACGGTCGCTGGGAGTTTATAGATACAAAAAAAGCTCTACAAGCCGCAAAAGTCGCTAAACAATACCCAGAAAATCAAGGCTGTACTAATGGCGAACAAGGCGGACTTTTAGGTTTTGGACGTTGTATTCCAAGGAGCGACAAAGAATTTAATCGTGGATCTGGAATTGGCAAAGGCCGTTAAACTTACGTTTTGCACATTAAATTAAACCACGCTCAGCAAAAGACAAATTAGCATTGCCTGCCACAATAAAATGATCCAGCACTCTTAAATCAAATAAAGCTAAAGCTTGTTTTAATGAGGTTGTGAGCATTTCATCGCCCGACTTTGCTGGGTAACTCCTGATGGATGGTTATGCGCAAATATCACATAGGCCGCATTGAGATGCAGCACCCGCTTAACTACCTCGCGTGGGTAAACGCTGGTTTGAGTGAGCGTGCCACTAAACATTTCCTCAGTTGCAACTACACAATTTTGTGCGTCTGAAAACAACACCGTAAATACTTCACGGCTTAATCCGCCTAATTTTAAACATAAATAATAACGCACTTGTTTGGGTGAGTTTAAACCATCATTTTCTTTTAGTTGCTCGGCAAGCGCACGGCGACTCATTCCAAATATAGCCTGTAATTGGACGTATTTACTACTACTCATGCCATGCACCTCACTGATTTGATTTGCTGTCGCAGCAAATATACCGTTAAGGCTTCCAAAAACTTTGAATGAATCACGCGCTAAATCGACTGCACTTTTTCCTGTCACCTCTACGCGCAAAAATATAGCGAGTAGCTCGGCATCCGATAACACTTTTGCGCCATGCTTTAGCAACTTTTCCCGCGGTCGTTCTGCGGCTGGCCAGTCGGTTATCACCATTACCTTTCCTTAAGATGCTGAAATTACAAAAAATAAATAGCCAACTTTTAATCGCATTACTTAACCCAGCCAATTTCGCGCGCAGTTTTGCTGCCTACCAATGTTTGCGCTAAATTTTGAGGTATCACAGCTTTAACTTCTGAAATTGGCAAACGCCCACCCATAATCTCAGCAAAACTTTGTGGGTGTAGTGGTAATTTATCGCGCTCGGCATAGCCATCTGGAAATAACGGCAAGTTATTCGATAGGTCATATTTGTCAGTCGCACCAAAAGTATGCAATAACTCATGTGCGGTAATGACTAAATTTTGGTCATTGTATTCTGTTGCACCAAACAAATTAATTCGGCCTAATCGACCTTTGCTCAGTGCCGTGGACTCTTTAAGTGAGCGGTGGGTCACTGGGTCGCAATAGAGTAAATACAATCTTATATCAGGCTTAATAGCCACTTTAGGGCTATTGTTCCATGCATAATAGCGAAATTTCAAACTCCAAATGATGGTGTCAAGCATAGAGCCATGAACATTTGGTGCAGGTGGTAAGTCATGAACTTGTGAGCCCAGCTGAATTTCTATTGGTCGACGTAGCATAACACCATAACGCGCAGCCTCTTCGGTAAAGTAATCACCCATTGGTGCAAAATCTTCTTGATTAAGCTTATGAATATAAGCTGCTACCTTTGCGCTACCATCTGCATTAATAGGATAAACGGCAACATAAAAATTGTCTTTCCAATCTAAACTCGCTTGATCTCTCCAGCTTTGTTGTGCAACAGTGGCTAAAACAAGCAAAAGTATGACAATTCTAATTTTTTTCCACATAGACATTCCTACAGTAAAGGCTTAACCACCATATACATAATCACTATTTTTGCTTCAATGGCACAGCATGTTAAACTTTAACCTATGAACAAACAAATAGGCAAAAAGTTAGGCTTAAGATTAGTCCTTGGCATCACAGGCGGCGTAGCCGCTTACAAAGCAGCTGAATTACTACGCTTGCTCGTAAAGGCTGGCATTGACGTACAAGTGGTGATGACAAAATCTGCCTGTCAATTTATTACTCCCCTCACCATGCAAGCACTTTCCGGCAAGCCAGTTTTTACCAGTATGTGGGATGCCAGCATTGCTAACGGCATGCCACATATTGAGTTAAGCCGTCGAGCTGATGCTATTTTAATCGCACCAGCAAGCGCAGACTTTATAGCAAAACTAGTATATGGCCGCGCAGATGATTTGCTCTCTACGCTATGCCTAGCACGAGACTGTGCTTTATTAGTTGCGCCAGCCATGAACAAACAAATGTGGGAAAATCCAGCGACACAACGTAACGTTTTGCAACTTAAAGCAGATGGTATTAATATATTTGGCCCAGGCAGTGGTGAACAAGCCTGTGGCGAGGTTGGCTTGGGTCGAATGCTTGAAGCCGCCGATTTACTTTCATTGGTCACCACTCACTTTACGCCCAAACTACTAGCAGGCAAGCACGTATTAATAACAGCTGGTGCAACGCTTGAAATGATAGACCCAGTTCGTGCAATCACTAATTTAAGCTCTGGAAAAATGGGGTTTAGTTTAGCTGAAGCAGCCCGTGATATGGGTGCTACAGTCACTTTAATTAGGGGCGCTAGCGCATTACCTAACCCTAGCGGTATTAATACAATTGAAGCTTTAAGTGCGGATGCAATGTATCAATTGGTCATGCAAAATATCGCACCTAAAAATTCAGCGGCGCAGGATATCTTTATCAGTGTAGCCGCTGTCGCAGACTACTCACCCAAACTGATACATGATCATAAAATTAAAAAAAATGAACAGACGATCACCTTAGAGTTAAAACAAAACAAGGATATTTTATCCGAAGTAGTCACCCTGCCTAACGCTCCGTTCTGTGTAGGGTTTGCTGCGGAGAGTGAACATTTAATTCAACATGCAGAGCAAAAACGTCTACGCAAAAAACTACCATTAATCGTAGCTAATTTAGTGGTTGATGGCATGGGTGGAGATGAAAATTTAGTGACATTAATTGATGACCTAGGCCGCCATCCGCTGCCAAAAGCAGATAAAAAAATCATAGCGCACGAAATACTTCATCATGTTTACCGCCTTATATCTAGGTAAATTTTTTCTCTTATGAATAATACCATCCTAAGTTTAAGTTATAAAATCCAACAGTAAAAAATTTAACAGAAAGTAGCCGTATGAGTTTAATTGTAGATCTAAAAATTATCGATGCGCGCCTGCATACTCAAATGCCAAAATATGCAACGCCTGGCTCAGCTGGGCTAGATTTACGTGCCTGCATCGATGCGAGCATTACGCTACAGCCAGGTGATACACAACTCATCCCCACTGGTATGGCCATTCATTTAGACAACACTTATTATGCAGCGATGATTTTACCGCGCTCAGGCCTCGGTCATAAGCACGGCATTGTATTGGGCAATTTAGTCGGATTAATTGATTCAGATTATCAGGGGCAATTATTTGTGTCCATATGGAACCGTGGCAATACTTCGTTTGAACTGAATCCAATGGAGCGCATCGCTCAACTTGTTATTGTGCCTGTTGTACAGGCAGAATTCCACTTGGTAGATGATTTTGATGTGAGTGAGCGCTGTGAAGATGGCTTTGGTAGCACTGGCAAGCACTAATTTAAAATTTTATAGTAAAATAGCGCTAAAATAGTCCACTAATTTAGATAGTGGTTGAACAAACTAGGCTTTTTGGTCTATAATCGCATTCTTTTTAAAATAACACAACAATATTTAGCTGTGCTTTTAATACAATATTTGGAGTAAACCATGGCACGCGTATGTATGGTAACTGGCAAAAAGCCAATGGTGGGTAACAATGTTTCTCACGCAAACAACAAAACAAAACGTCGTTTTTTACCAAATTTACAGAATCGTAAATTTTGGGTAGAAAGCGAAAATCGCTGGGTTAGCATGCGTATCACTAACGCTGCATTACGTACAATCGACAAAAATGGTATTGATGCTGTTTTATTTGACTTACGTGCTGCTGGCGAGAAAATCTAAGGGGATTATTATGCGTGAAAAAATTAAATTAGAATCAAGTGCTGGCACAGGTCATTTTTATACCACCACTAAAAACAAACGTACGATGCCGGAAAAAATGGAAATCAAGAAATTTGATCCAGTGGCACGTAAACATGTGATGTACAAAGAAACTAAACTTAAATAAGTTATTCATTTTTGTTTGGTTCAACATAGAACCCGCTATTGCGGGTTTTATTTTGCCCATTATTTAATTAATCTGCTCTTATACGTTGCCAGTATTCAATAACCTTACATCCATCTGTGGGAATGGAATTGATATATTGTGCTGCTTAAATGCACGCCAAATAGCCATGTAAATTTGAGACTTTAATTCTGCTGAACCTTCTTCTGGATCTGGCACCCAGACGTTCAGATTCAAATCTATTCCATTTGCACTAAAGCCAATTAAATGTGCCGAAGGTGCAGGTTCTACCATAATACGTGGGTGGTCTATCGCTGCGTCTTGCATTAAGCGCATTGCCAGCTCCAAATCACTATCATAGCTAATTTGTATTGATAAAATAACGCGCGCTTTTCTATCACTAAATGAATGATTAATCACCGAGTTTGTAATCAGTATTTCGTTCGGAATTATGACCTCAGTACCATCCAACTTGCGCAATACTAAGTACCTAGAGCGTAAATCACTGACAACGCCATAATGGTTTTCTGCTGTAATAACGTCACCAATTTGCATAGATTTATCAAGCAAAATGATAAATCCACTGACGTAGTTACTTGCTATCTTTTGCAGACCAAAACCTAAACCAACACCTAGTGCACCACCAAATACGGAAAGTAGCGTCAAATTCAACCCAACAGCTGACAACGCCACCAGCACCGCTATAAACATGAGCAAAATGCGTGTTAGCTTAGTTAGTACTACTCGCATATTCACATTGATATGCTGCGCGCGCATTAGTTTATTTTCTATCAGCCGACTAACCCATAAAGCAATGAGCAAAGTAACGACTACCGTAAATATAGCTTGTAAAATTTGAAGTAAATTAACGGGGGTTTTGCTGACATTAAATTTAATATCTTCTAATGTCTGAATAATATCTGGCAATACGCCGCTTAAGTGGCAAGCAAGAATAATCCAAATACTAAAGGAAATGAGATTCTCTAAAGTTTTTAGCCAACCGCTTGGAGAAAAAATTGAGCGCAATGCATAAACAAATAAGCGGATAACTGCCATTGCCAAGAGTAATCTACTAGCAAGGGTCATCAATCCTGTATGCTGCCAGTGTGCAAGAATCATTTTGCTCAATAAAACAAATATAAAGCTCGATAACGGGAATAATATTCGGTTGATCCCACCTATACCTATTTTCCAATTTTCAGGGGCATGGCGCATCACGTAGGCGCGTAGAACGCCATTAAGAGCCCAAGCACCCGATAAACATACTACTATCACGGCAACTTGGCAAAAAATTGCAGGTGTAGAGACATCTCCCTGAATTTCTTGCCAAATATTGATCATTTCAATGTTCATTTTTTACGCTATTAGATTTAAATTAAAAAAATGGTCGCTAAGCCTAAAAATATAAAGAAGCCTCCACTATCAGTGACAGCTGTAATTAATACACTAGAGCCAACAGCGGGATCTCGACCAAATTTGGTCATAACAAGCGGAATCATCACCCCCATTATTGCTGCTAATAACAAATTGAGAGTCATTGCACCCGTCATCACTAAGCCTAACTGATAGTTGCCATATAAAGCATATGCAATTAGACCAAGTACACCACCCCAGATTAGGCCGTTAAGTAGGGCAACACCGAGTTCTTTTGATATCAGTGATTGCATATTGTGTGATGCAATTTGGCCAAGAGCTAAGCCACGTACTATCATGGTTGTGGTTTGATTACCTGAGTTGCCTCCAATGCCGGCAACTATCGGCATTAGAGCTGCCAATGCCACTATTTTTTCGATAGAACCTTCAAAAAGACCAATGACTCGGGATGCAATCATTGCAGTCATTAAATTTAGTGCCAACCATGCCCAGCGGTTTTGCACAGACTTCCATACTGAAGAGAAAAAGTCTTCCTCCTCACGCAAACCAGCCATAGATAACTTATCACTCTCTGACTCATCACGAATATAGTCCATGACAGCATCAACGGTAATTCGCCCAACTAATTTATTATTTTTATCCACAACAGGTGCAGTGACTAAATCGTAACGTTCAAATGCTTTGGCAGCCTCATCAGCAAGGTCTTCTGGATGAAATAGAACTGGATCTGCTGCCATAACATCTGCAACTTCTGCATTTAAATCATTTACTACCAAGCGTTTAAGTGGCAAAACACCCAATAAAATATCCTCGCGACTGACAACAAATAATTTATCAGTATGACCTGGCAAGCTACCAAGGCGTCGCATATAGCGTAAGGCCACCTCCAAAGTAATATCTTCACGAATCGTTACAATATCAAAATCCATTAAACCACCAACAGCATCGTCAGGATAAGAAAGCGCAGATTGTAGACGTGCTCGATTTTGTGCATCTAGATTTTCAAGTAAGCCCTTAAGCACATCCTTTGGTAGATCTGGTGCTAAATCAGCGAGCTCATCTGTATCTAGTTGCTCTGCGGCGGCTAATAGCTCATCGCTATCCATATCAGCAATAAGCGTTTGCCTAACCGCATCAGATACTTCAAGCAAGATGTCGCCATCACGCTCTACTTTAACTAAGTCCCAAACATCTAAACGCTGCTCTAGGGGCAGAGCCTCTAAAATATATGCCACATCGGCTGGGTGCAACTCATCTAGCTTCTGCTGTAATTTAGCTAAATTTTGCTTATGTACTAAAGACTCAACTAAGTTGGTTTTAGCTGCATCGGACCTAGACATATCTTGTCTATGTAATAAATTCTCCACCAAACGTTGCTTGTTTAGCAGCGTGATAATCTGTTGTAGATTTTCGCTTAATCTATCTTTTGAGCCTTGAATATCGGCCATTCATTGCCCTGTCAGTTATTTGGTTGCTGCTATTGAGGCTTATTATTTATTTCGTTATTATGAGTGTTTTAATTACTAGTGGAAACATAAGCTCGTTTAAAAGCTTAAAATATATAATAATTGTAACTATGTAGACAAACGGCCTATGATTACTAAATTTATTCTTTACAGCACTTTAAATTGTCACTTATGTGAGAATGCAGAGCTACTGCTCAAGCAGACAAATGTTGAGTGGCGTGCTATTGAAATAGCAGATAACGATGATTTATTAAATCTTTATGGATTAAAAATTCCAGTCTTACAAAACTATTTATCTAAAGCAGAACTGTCATGGCCTTTTACTCAAACGGATGTAGAAAGGTTTTGCAAATAGTGTTTTTTGAATAAAACAGGTCATGTGTTTAATCATCCCGCAAAAAAGCCAACAAATAGTTGGCTTTTTTAAATGTGCTGCCTTAATTAACGTTAAATCATGTTGTTACATTAGGTAAATCAAATTAAGTATGGAGTTAGTTTTATGTTTACTCTGCGACTAAAACATCAGTAGTTGTATCTGGACGATCTACTAATTCAACTAATGCCATCGGTGCATTGTCTCCATGACGGAAGCCACATTTAAGCACGCGCAAATAACCCCCGCTGCGCGTAAGGTAACGTGGTCCTAAATTTTCAAATAATTTACCAACAGTTTCACGGTCTCGCAAACGACTAAATGCTAAGCGACGATTTGCCAAAGTTGGTGTTTTACCTAACGTAATTAAAGGTTCTGCGTATTTGCGTAGCTCTTTTGCTTTTGGTAAAGTTGTTTTGATAATTTCATGGTTCAACAATGAAACAACCATGTTACGAAACATCGCTTTGCGGTGACTGCTGGTACGGTTTAATTTACGGTTACTATTTCCATGACGCATGTTAATACCCTCAAACTTTTCTATTATGTTAGTTTCTAGCTAATCTAGAAACTAATTTTATTACTAAACCTTTTCTAAGCCTACTGGTGGCCAGTTTTCTAACTTCATGCCTAAAGTTAACCCTTTAGTAGCTAGAACATCTTTAATCTCATTTAAAGACTTACGACCAAGATTAGGTGCCTTTAATAACTCATTTTCACTACGCTGAATTAAATCACCAATATAAAATATATTTTCTGCTTTTAAGCAATTTGCAGAGCGAACTGTTAACTCTAAATCATCCACTGGTCGTAATAAAACTGGGTCAACTTGTGGTGCTGATTTAACTTCAATCTCACTAGGCGCGCCTTCAAGGTTAGCAAATACTGATAACTGACCAATTAGAATACGAGCAGCATCACGAATTGCCTGCTCTGGCTCTACAATGCCATTAGTTTCAACATCCATCACCAACTTATCTAAGTCAGTACGTTGCTCTACACGAGCACTTTCAACTTGATAGCTCACCTTATTAATTGGACTAAATGAGGCATCCACCATAATAAAACCCAAAACACGATCATCTGACTCTGCTTTTTGACGCGCTGGAACTGGTTGATAACCGCGCCCCATTTCAACTTTAACCTCAAGGTTTAACTTTCCACCTTTAGTTAAGTGTGCAATCACATGATTAGGGTTTGCAATTTCAGCATCATGACCAGTATCAAAATCACCAGCAGTAACGACGCCTTCAATTGATTTATTTAAAGTCAAAATTGCTTCAGTTTTACTATTTAACTTTAAAGCAACGCCTTTTAGATTTAGTAAAATATCTACAACGTCTTCTTGTACACCATCAATAGTAGAGTACTCGTGAACAACACCATCAATCTTAACTTCTGTAATTGCAAAGCCTGGTATAGATGACAATAAAACACGACGTAAAGCATTACCTAATGTATAACCAAAACCTCGCTCCATAGGCTCGAGTGTTACGCGAGCACGTAATGGAGTAATGACTTCAACATCAACCACTCTAGGTTTTAAATATTCGGTTGGATTATTTTGCATAATATTTTGCGTACCTTCTTAAAGATTAGCCTTATCAAGGATTAGACAATTAGGCCAAGTGGCTTTTATTACCTAAATATGTCCAAACAAAGAAATTTTGAATGCTAGAAACTTACGTTAATTAGCTATTTAAAATAATTATTTGGAATAAAGCTCAACCACCAATGATTCGTTGATAGTTGCAGGCAATTCGTCGCGCTGTGGTTTTGCTTTGAATGTACCGGTGAGTGCTTTAACATCCACTTCTAACCACTCAGGAAAGCCACGTTGTGCCGCTGCTTCTAATGCACCTTTAATACGTAACTGTTGTTTAGAAGCCTCTTTAACAGATACAACGTCACCAGCTTTAACTTGGTACGAGGGAATATTGACACGTTTACCATTCACCAAAATACTGTTGTGACGGACAATCTGACGTGCTTCAGTGCGCGATCCGCCAAGACCCATACGATAAGCAACGTTATCTAGACGACACTCAAGTAGTTGCAACAAGTTCTCACCAGTAATGCCTTTTAGTCGATCAGCTTCCGCATAATAACTACGAAATTGTTTCTCTAAAACACCATAAATACGACGTAACTTTTGTTTTTCACGTAGTTGCACACCATAATCAGACAGTCGTGAGTTACGACGTTGACCATGTTGACCTGGCGGGAAGTTACGTTTTTCAATTGCACATTTGTCTGTAAAACATTTTTCAGCTTTAAGAAAAAGCTTTTCACCTTCACGGCGACACTGACGACATTTTGGATCTAAGTTTCTAGCCAAGATATTTCTCCTGTTTTCTGTTCTGCTCTAGTCGCTATTAAATGCGACGTTTCTTAGGTGGACGACAACCGTTATGAGGTACTGGCGTCACATCTTGAATACTAGTAATTTTAAAGCCAGCCGCATTTAACGCGCGTACAGCAGATTCACGGCCTGGACCTGGACCTTTAATACGCACTTCTAAATTTTTGACACCAGACTCTTGTGCTGATTTACCAGCAGCCTCAGCTGCAACTTGCGCTGCAAATGGTGTACTCTTACGTGAGCCTTTAAAACCGGCACCACCAGAAGTCGCCCAGGAAAGAGCATTACCTTGACGATCAGTAATAGTAATA
Source organism: Methylophilaceae bacterium (assembly GCA_014378915.1). Classification (GTDB taxonomy): domain Bacteria; phylum Pseudomonadota; class Gammaproteobacteria; order Burkholderiales; family Methylophilaceae; genus JACMMS01. The sequence goes on along the minus strand of JACMMS010000027.1, from coordinate 11,539 downwards.
ATTGTGTTGTTAAAAGAAGCGTGCACGTGTGCAATCCCCTCAGCAATATTCTTTTTAACTTTTTTTCTTACGCGAACGTTAGCTTTTGCCATGTTGCTTATTCCTTACCAGTTATATTTCGCTTTTTAATTTCCAGCTTGTAATGTATCTTTAACAGTTTATTTAGACTGTTTAATTGCTTTTACAGGACCCTTGCGAGTTCGTGCATTTGTTTTAGTACGCTGACCGCGAACTGGCAAACCACGACGATGGCGTATACCACGGTAGCAGTTCAAATCCATTAAGCGTTTAATGTTCATTGAAACTTCGCGACGCAAATCACCTTCAACTTTTAACTTAGCAACTTCATCACGTAATTTTTCAACTTCAGCATCATTCAAGTCTTTTACTTTAGCCGTTGTTAAAACTCCAGCAGCAAAACAGATTTGTTTCGCTGTGTTTCTACCAACACCGTAAATCGACGTTAAAGCGATTTCTGTGTGTTTATGATTTGGGATATTCACCCCTGCAATCCGAGCCATACCTTACTCCAAAGATAATGCCAAACTGCCAATTACTAATTTAATAGTTACGTCTAACCAAAAAAGCTGACGATTTTAACAGGTTGTCTTGTTATTAACAATCAACTTATATACTATTACTTAACCTTGACGTTGTTTATGACGTGGATCTGTACAAATAATACGAACTACTCCACGACGACGAACAACTTTACAGTTACGACATAATGCTTTTACTGATGCGCGAACTCTCATGATTAACCTCTTCACAACTTCAATTTCAACTAAAACTTAGAACTAACTCACCGAATCACTTTACGCGAAATATAATCCGCGCTTTAGACAAATCGTAAGGAGTCATTTCTACCGTTACCTTATCACCTGGTAAAATACGTACGTAATGCATCCGCATTTTTCCAGATATATAACCTAGCACTACATGGTCATTATCTAACTTAACTTTGAAGGTAGCATTAGGAAGATTTTCTAAAATCTTACCTTGCAACTCTAAACTTTCATCTTTGACCATACTCACAGATTACCTAGATGTTGAACCACTCTTAAAGTTTGCTTTTTTCAGCAAACCTTCATATTGATTTGACATTAAGTGAGATTGTACTTGTGTCATAAAATCCATAGTAACGACAACAATAATTAATAATGATGTACCACCAAAATAAAATGGGGTATTAAATTTTAGTCTTAAAAACTCAGGTAACAAGCAAACTAAAGTAATATAAAACGCGCCAATTAATGTTAAGCGCCCCATAATACGATCAATGTACTTTGCTGTTTGATCTCCAGGGCGAATGCCAGGTACAAAGGCTCCGCTTTTCTTCAAATTATCAGCTGTTTCTTTTGGGTTAAACACCAAGGCCGTATAAAAGAAACAGAAGAAAACGATGGCTGCTGCGAAAAACAATACATAAATTGGCTGACCAGGTGATAAGGCAGTACCTATATCTTTGAGCCATGACATTCTGTCACTACTACCAAACCAGCCCGCAAGAGTAGCTGGAAATAAAATAATACTAGAGGCAAAAATTGGTGGGATTACACCAGCCATATTTAATTTCAAAGGTAAATGCGAGCTTTGACCACCGTATAACTTATTTCCTACTTGTCGCTTCGCGTAATTCACAGTAATTTTACGCTGACCACGCTCCACAAAAACGACTAAAGCAGTCACCAAAATAATGGCTATAAACAAAAATATCACCAACGGTATTGAGAATGCACCAGTTCTAGCCAGCTCCAGTGTACTACCAACAGCATGTGGTAAACCAGCCACAATGCCTGCGAAAATAATGATTGAAATACCATTACCAATCCCACGCTCAGTAATCTGCTCGCCTAACCACATCAAAAACATAGTGCCACTGACTAAAGTAACTACTGCAGTTAACCTAAAAGCTAGACCAGGATCCAATACTAGGTTTGGCTGGCCTTCTAAAGCAATAGCAATTCCAAGCGCTTGAAAAGTAGCCAAAATCACAGTGCCATAACGCGTATATTTAGTAATTGCACGCCTACCTGCTTCACCTTCTTTTTTGAGCTGCTCTAATTTTGGAGAAACAACAGTGAGCAATTGCATAATAATTGAAGCAGATATATACGGCATAATACCTAAGGCAAAAACCGTAAACCTTGATAAGGCGCCACCGGAGAACATATTAAACATTCCGAGAATGCCGTTGCTTTGAGAATCAAATAATTGCTTTAAAATAGTTGGGTCAATACCAGGAACAGGTATATGTGCTCCTAGGCGATACACAACTAATGCACCCAATACAAACAACAAGCGACTTTTTAGCTCGCTTTTTTTACTAACCGCACCTAATAAACTATCTTGCGCCAAACTATAATTCCTTAAATTGCTTTTGATTTAGGAGGCAATTTAGATGGTGGAATAGTAGCCACAACATCAACAATACTACCGCCAGCACTTTCAATGGCTGTACGCGCACCCTTAGTTAATAATAAACCCTGTACTGAAAGCTTACGTGTTAATTCACCAGATAGAAATACTTTAGCTGCACTTACAGAACCAGAAATTATTTTAGCTGCCTTAAGTGATAACAAATCAATTACATCAGCATCTAACTCTTCTAATTCGCTAGTACGCACGTGTGCTGTATCAGCTTTAGTCATTGATTTGAAACCGCGCTTAGGTAAACGTCGTTGTAGCGGCATTTGACCGCCTTCAAAACCCACTTTGTGAAAACCACCAGTACGTGATTTTTGGCCTTTATGGCCACGTCCAGCAGTTTTACCAAAACCTGAACCTATACCTCGACCTACGCGGCGACGTTCTTTTTTTGAGCCTTCTGCAGGCTTAATTGTATTCAATTGCATTATGCTTCTACCTTTAAGAGATAGCCAACTGCGTTAATCATGCCACGAACTGCTGGCGTATCTTGTAACTCAACTGTTTGATGCATACGGCGCAAACCTAAGCCGCGCACAGAAGCTTTATGCGCCTCGATACGGCCAATTACGCTACGTACTAAAGTAACCTTAACGGTGCCATCAACGTTTGCTGTTGTAGTTTTAGTAACTTTCTTAGCTTGGGGTGCTTTAGCAACAGAAATCTTCTTAGCTGCCGGTTTTTTTTCTGATATGACTTTAGCTATTACTGCTTTTTTCTCTGTAGCCATCATTAGCCTCTGATTTCTTCAACTGATTTGCCACGCTTAGCTGCGACTTCCGCAGGTGTATTCATTGCCTCTAAACCGTTCAATGTAGCGCGAACTACGTTGTAGGGATTAGTTGATCCAATACACTTTGCCAATACGTTAGTAATACCCATCACCTCAAATACTGCGCGCATTGCACCGCCAGCAATAATACCAGTACCTTCTGAAGCAGGTTGAATAAATACTTTGGCCGCACCATGGACACCAGTTACCGCGTGATGCAATGTACCGTTATTCAAATTAATTTTTAGCATACCGCGACGCGCTTCATCCATTGCCTTTTGTACAGCAACTGGCACTTCACGCGCTTTACCTTTACCCATCCCAATTGCACCATCTCCATCACCTACTACGGTAAGTGCAGCAAAGCTCATAATACGACCGCCCTTAACCGTTTTACTTACGCGGTTAACTGTAATCATTTTTTCACGCAAACCATCGGTTTGCTGTTTTTGTTCAGTTTCTCTAGCCATTATTGGTCTCGCTTCTTAAAATGACAGGCCGTTTTCACGGGCAGCTTCTGCTAATGCTTTGATACGACCGTGATATTTATAGCCAGCACGATCGAAAGCAACTGTAGTAATACCAGCTTTTTTCGCTTTTTCAGCAATACGCTTGCCAATTGCAGTAGCAGCTTCAATGTTGCCACCATTTTTAACCAATTTACGCACATCGACCTCAACTGTTGAAGCACTTGCTAGCACTACATCGCCGCTAGCTGCAATGATTTGTGCGTAAATATGTGTATTTGTACGATACACGTTTAAACGTGTAACTTTCAACTCTGCAATTTTGGCACGGGTCTTACGTGCACGGCGTAAACGAGGATTTGTATTTGTCATGGCTTAAACCTTACTTCTTCTTGGTTTCTTTAATAGTTACTATTTCATCAGAGTAACGAACGCCTTTGCCTTTATATGGCTCTGGAGCACGATACGCGCGAATCTGTGCAGCAACTTGCCCAATTACTTGCTTATCAACACCTTTTAAAACTACCTCAGTTTGTGTAGGTGTTTCAACAGTAACGCCTGCTGGCATTTTATGGTTAACTGGATGTGAATAACCCAGCTCTAAATTTAACATTGCACCTTGAGCATTTGCTTTATAACCTACCCCTACTAAGGTAAGTTTACGGGTAAAGCCTTCAGAAACACCTTTTACCATATTGGCAACTAACGCACGCAATGTACCGGACATCGCACGTGAATGTTGACTGTCGCTAGTAGCTGCAAATGTAATTGTTTCGCCTTCACGGCCTAACGCAACTGCATTTGTTAACTTGTGTGAAAGTTTGCCTAAAGGACCGCTTATAGCAATACTGTCAGGGCTTAGTACCACTTCAACTTTTGCTGGGATAGCGACTGGATTTTTAGCAACACGTGACATTAGCCATCTCCTTAAGCTACTACGCAGAGCACTTCACCACCGATACCGGCAGCTTTTGCTTTACGATCTGTCATTACACCCTTAGACGTCGACACAATCGTCACGCCAAGGCCATTCATTACTAGAGGTATATTTTGGCTGGCCTTATAAACGCGGAGACCAGGCTTGCTAACACGCTCAATCTTCTCGATCACAGGGCGACCAGCATAGTACTTCAAGCCGATATTTAATAGTGGCTTACCATCGTTTACTTGCACTGCAAAATCGTCAATATAACCTTCATCTTTAAGGACAGCAGCAATAGCGCTTTTAACTTTAGATGCTGGCATTGTTACTGAAGATTTATTAACTGCTTGCGCATTTCGAATACGCGTTAACATATCGGCAATCGGATCACTCATACTCATAATTTATTCCTCCGTTACCAGCTAGCTTTGGTAACGCCTGGCACTTCGCCACGCATCATCAAGTCGCGCAATTTGCTACGCGCAATACCAAATTTGCTAAACACACCACGTGGACGACCAGTCAATGCGCAACGATTACGTAAGCGTACAGGACTAGAGTTACGTGGCAAACTTTGTAGCTTTAAACGTGCATCACGACGATCATCAGCAGAAACTGAAACATCATTAGCAATAGTGTTTAACGCATCGCGTTTTGCTGCGAATTTCTCTACGGTTGCGCGACGTTTTATTTCGCGCTCTATCATGCAGGTCTTAGCCATGTCTTAGCCTCTGAAAGGAAAACTAAACGCAGCAAGCAATGCTTTTGCTTCTTCGTCAGTTTTCGCAGTTGTTGTGATCGTAATATTCATACCACGGATTACGTCTATTTTATCGTATTCAATTTCCGGGAAAATAATTTGCTCTTTAACGCCCATATTGTAATTACCACGGCCATCAAAAGATTTCGCAGAAACACCACGAAAGTCACGAATACGTGGAATAGCAACAGTAACAAGGCGATCTAAGAACTCATACATGCGCTCGCGACGCAACGTCACCTTGCACCCCACAGGATAGTCATCACGAATTTTAAATGCAGCAACAGATTTTTTTGCTTTAGTTACAATTACTTTTTGACCAGCAATTTTTTCCATGTCACCGACAGCATTTTCCATTACTTTTTTATCCGAAACTGCCTCCCCAACACCCATATTAAGAGTAATTTTTTCAATACGAGGCACTTGCATCACAGATGTGTAACCGAACTGCTCAATCATTGATTTAACAACAGAGTCTTTATAGAAATCTTTTAAACGTGCCATATCAGTTCCTATGCATCCAAGACTTCACCGTTAGATTTAAACACACGCACTTTGCGTCCGTCATCTAACATCTTGAAGCCTACGCGATCGCCCTTTTGAGTGGCCGTATTGAATAAAGCAACATTAGAAATGTCAATAGGCATTTCTTTATTGATAATGCCGCCAGCTATACCCTTCATTGGGTTGGGTTTAGCATGTTTTTTTACCATGTTGAGACCTTCGACCACCACGTGACCAGATTCAAGCACACGCACTACAGCACCACGCTTGCCCTTATCCTTACCTGTATTTAAGATGACTTCATCACCTTTATGAATTTTGCTCATTTGATAGCCTCTTACAATACTTCTGGTGCTAATGAAACGATTTTCATGAACCGCTCGCTACGTAGCTCACGTGTCACTGGTCCAAAAATACGGGTACCAATCGGTTCTAGCTTATTATTAAGTAGCACTGCAGCATTAGCATCGAATTTTACTAAAGAGCCATCTGGACGACGAACACCCTTAGCTGTACGAACAACCACAGCACTGTAAACCTCGCCTTTTTTAACGCGACCGCGGGGGGCAGCATCTTTAATGCTCACCTTGATAATGTCACCAATACCAGCGTAACGACGTCTAGAACCACCAAGCACTTTAATACACATTACAGAACGTGCACCTGTGTTGTCGGCAACTTCTAACCTAGATTGCATTTGAATCATGAGAAAAATCTCCAACTTAATCCGTTAAACCAACACCGCCGATTCTAATTAACTAAATAATTAGCACGGCCGGGAGACCACGGTCAGTATTGGGGCGCTTGCTTTTTTTGTGAAACTAACTAATAATTAGTTTTACGAGCGCCGAAAAGTCCAACATTATAATCCCTATTCATTACCTAACGCAAGCATGAAATAGAGATTATTTAAACAACTTATAATTATTAAATATAACTAGAAGAATTAGCTCTATTATTAAAACTAAACTTTAGCTTTTGTAACAACATTACTCACAACCCAGTTCTTTGTTTTAGACAAAGGACGTGATTCTGAAATGGTAACTAGGTCACCCTCGTTACATGCATTTTCTGCATCATGTGCATGCACTTTATTAGACTTAACCATTACTTTACCAATAAGCGGATGCTTTACTTTCCGCTCTACTAATACCGTTACAGTTTTATCCATCTTATTGCTCACAACACGACCGCTTAAAGTACGGACAACTTTTTGAGCTTCAACCATATTTGTACCTATTTCGCTTTCTCGGCAAGTACAGTATTTAATCGCGCAATGTTGCGACGTACTTTACCTACTTGATCAACCTTTTTAAGCTGTTGAGTTGCAATTTGCATGCGTAGTGAAAACTGCTCACGACGTAAAGCGATTAACTCATTATGCAATTCTTCAGTGTTTTTACTTCTCAATTCAGTAGCTTTCATGTTTAGCTTCCAATTTGACGGGTCATAAAAGTTGTTTCAATTGGTAGCTTAGCAGCCGCCAATTTAAACGCTTCACGAGCAAGCTCTTCGCTTACGCCGTCCATTTCATATAACATTTTACCTGGCTGGATTTGAGCAACGTAGTACTCGGTACTACCTTTACCATTACCCATGCGTACTTCAGCTGGCTTTTTAGAAATTGGCTGATCAGGGAAAATACGTATCCATACACGCCCACCACGCTTGATGTGACGCGTCATCACACGACGAGCTGCCTCAATTTGACGAGCTGTTAAGCGACCGCGACCAACGGCTTTTAAGCCAAAGTCACCAAAACTTACTTTATTGCCCGTAGTTGCAATGCCCTTATTGCGGCCTTTTTGCATCTTGCGGTATTTCATTCTAGATGGTTGCAGCATCTTTAGCCCTCGGCTTTCTTACTTTTTTTTCTGGTTCAGCTGCCGGTGTTGCAATAGATGCTTGCGCTGCACCTGCCCCACCTGCAAAGACTTCACCTTTAAATACCCAAACTTTAATACCAATAATACCATACGTAGTAGAGGCTTCGGCCACGCCATAATCAATATCCGCGCGCAATGTATGTAATGGCACACGGCCTTCGCGGTACCATTCTGTACGAGCAATTTCAATACCGTTTAAACGTCCAGCGCTCATAATCTTAATTCCTTGTGCGCCTAAACGCATTGCATTTTGCATAGCACGTTTCATTGCACGACGGAACATTACACGTTTTTCTAGTTGCTGAGCAATAGATTGTGCAATCAAGGTAGCATCTATTTCTGGCTTACGCACTTCTTCGATATTTAAATGTACTGGGACGCCCATCAAACCTTGTAACGTAGAACGTAAAGACTCAATATCTTCACCTTTTTTACCTATTACAACGCCTGGACGTGCACTGTAAATCGTAATTTTTGCGTTCTTTGCAGGTCGCTCAATCACAATTTTGCTAACCGCAGCACTAGCTAGTTTTTTATTAAGAAACTCACGCACCTTAATATCACCCTGCAACATGGCTGGGAAATTTTTACTATTGGCGTACCAACGTGAGGTCCAATTTTTTTGAACACTCAGACGGAAACCAATTGGATGAATTTTTTGACCCATGATTATCCTTTAGTTACCGACAGTCACGTGAATGTGACAAGTTGGTTTGGTAATTTTGCCGGCGCGACCTTTTGCACGAGCACGAATACGTTTTAATACAATGCCTTTATCAACACAAATTGCAGTTACTTTCAATTCGTCAATATCGGCTCCTTTATTATGTTCTGCATTAGCAATTGCAGATTCCACTACTTTTTTAATAATCTCAGCACCTTTTTTAGGTGTGAAATTCAAAATATCAAGTGCGTGGCCTACTTTTTTGCCCCGAACAAGATCTGCCACCAATCTAGCCTTTTGCGGAGATAGATGTACACCTCTTAATATTGCAGATACTTCCATCATATACCCCCTATTTCTTCGCTTTTTTGTCAGCAGCATGCCCTTTGAAAGTGCGAGTTAACGCAAATTCACCAAGCTTATGACCGACCATGTTTTCAGAGATCAACACTGGTATGTGTTGCTTGCCATTATGAATTGCAATGGTCAAACCGATGAAGTTTGGCAAAATTGTAGAACGACGTGACCAAGTTTTTATTGGTTTACGGTCGCGAGTAGCAGACGCCACTTCCACTTTCTTCGCCAAGTGTCCATCGATAAATGGACCTTTTTTAATTGAACGTGCCATATTGATTACCTCTTATTCACTGGACGACGAGTGACGCGCATATTGTCTGTGCGCTTGTTACGACGTGTACGATAACCCTTAGTAGGCGTACCCCATGGGCTTACTGGATTCATACCAGCTGCAGTTTTACCTTCACCACCGCCGTGCGGGTGATCTACCGGGTTCATTACCACACCACGAACGGTTGGACGAACACCACGCCAGCGCATGGCACCGGCTTTACCGATAGAACGTAATGAATGCTCTTCGTTGCCCACTTCACCTAAAGTAGCCTTGCAATCAACATGTACGCGACGAACTTCACCAGAGCGTAAACGCAACTGAGCATAACTACCTTCACGTGCTAGTAACTGCACTGAAGTGCCTGCTGAGCGTGCCATTTGCGCACCTTTGCCAGGCTGTAGCTCGATACAATGTATCGTACTACCAACTGGAATATTACGTAAAGGCAACGCATTACCTACTTTAATTGGAGCGTCAGCACCACTAACCAATTGTGCACCGGCAGCGATGCCACGCGGTGCAATAATGTAACGACGCTCACCATCTGCATAACAAAGCAAGGCAATGTGCGCCGTTCGGTTTGGATCATACTCAATATGCTCCACCTTAGCCACGATGCCATCTTTATTTCGACGGAAATCAATCATACGGTAATGTTGTTTATGACCGCCACCTTGATGACGAATTGTAATGTGACCGTTGTTATTACGGCCGGCATTTTTACTTTGACTTTCCAACAGCGGCGCATAAGGTTTGCCCTTGTGCAAATCAGGTGTAACCACCTTGACTACACTGCGACGCCCTGGAGAAGTTGGTTTGACTTTAACTAACATATCTTCTCTCCTTATTCGCCTGCTGCGAAGTTAATTTCTTGACCTGGCTTCAAGCTAACATACGCTTTTTTCCAGTCTTTACGCTTGCCCATGCTTTTGCCAGCGCGCTTTGTTTTACCACTAACATTGATTGTTGTTACTGCTAACACTTCAACTTTAAAAACCAATTCCACAGCAGCTTTGATTTCTAGTTTAGTTGAATCAGTGCGCACTTTGAAAGCGATTTGTTGATATTTATCAGCAATATATGTCGCTTTTTCGGTAATTTGTGGCGCTACAATCACTTGTAATAAACGATCTTGAGTATGAATTAATTGACTCATGCTAACATCTCCTCAAGTTTCTTTACCGCGCCTGCAGTTGCCACCACATTTGGGAAACGCACCAAACTGACTGGATCTGCAAATTGTGCTTCAACCACTAATACATTGGTCAAGTTGCGTGAAGATAAATATAAATTTTCATCGAAGCTATCAGTCAACACCAAAATTCCCTCAGTGTAGCCTAGGCCTTTGATCTTCTCAACTAAGTTTTTAGTTTTAGGACTATCTACTTTGAACTCTTCAATCACAGTGAAACGCTCTTGACGAGCAAGCTCAGAAAGAATTGTTTGCATGCCAGCACGGTAAGCCTTTCGGTTTACTTTGTGGCTGAAATTTTCATTAGGTGAATTTGGGAAAGCACGACCACCTCCACGCCAGATAGGGCTTGAGCTCATACCTGCACGCGCACGACCAGTACCTTTTTGCGCGAAAGGTTTGTGCGTTGTATGGTTAACATTATCACGGCCTTTTTGTGCGCGCGTTGCTGTTCGGGCATTTGCCATGTACGCTACAACCACTTGATGCACTAAAGCTTCGTTAAATTCACGGCCAAAAGTTGTTTCTGAAACGGCAATACCTTTTTTAGCAACCTTACCATTATTATCGATTAGTCTGAGTTCCATTATTTGGCCACCCCACCTTTAGCAAGTTTCGCTTTAATTGCAGGACGCACAACAACATCACCGCCTTTTGAACCAGGGATAGCTCCCTTAATCAGCAACAGATTACGCTCAACATCTACACGTACTATTTCTAAATTTTGCGTAGTGACTGTAACGTTACCTAAATGACCAGGCATACGCTTACCAGGGAATACTCGACCTGGATCTTGCGCCATACCAATAGAACCAGGTACGTTATGTGATTTTGAGTTACCGTGAGATGCACGATTAGATTTAAAGTGGTGGCGCTTAATAGCGCCAGCAAAGCCCTTACCCAACGATGTACCAGTTACGTCAACTATTTGACCCGCTTGAAATAACTCAACAGTAATGCTCGAACCTGATGTGTAACCAGCCAATACATCTGTAGTTACCGGAAATTCTTGAATGCCAGAACCAGCAGCAACACCTGCCTTGGCATAATGCCCAGTCAAAGCTTTGTTGATGCGGCTAGCACGACGCTCACCATAAGCCACCTGGATACCAGTGTAGCCATCGTTTGCGATCGTTTTAACTTGTGTCACACGGTTAGGAACAACTTCCAACACAGTTACTGGGATGCTTGCGCCATCTTCAGTAAACACGCGGGTCATACCTACCTTGCGACCAATAAGCCCTAAGCTCATGATCGTATCCTTATTATTTAATTAAAAAGCCGATTACAATTGACCGACTTTTGTGAAGAGCG
>JACMMS010000026.1 GCA_014378915.1 Methylophilaceae bacterium | reverse complement strand
TGCAGCGCACGTTCAACGAGGGCTTTGGTAAAGTTGCTTGAGAAGACCATGCTCACCAATTAAATCTTCAGGCTTTTTATCATTGGATAGCAGGCTATCAACTCAATCGTTGGGTAAGGCTTTTTGTATCGTCATTTTTAATCCATTGCTGAAAATAGCAGTTTCCTGCAAAAGGACGTTTATACAAAATTATTTACACCCTCGCATCATGCTGCTCTTTTTGCACTTCAACCTCGAAACCGCCCCTCTTAAAGTTAATTATAACCTCTAAGAAAGTGTTGCGTTAAACTAGACCATTACATTGAGTTGATCATTCTCATCTTTGAGCGTGCGTCATTCACGGTTGCCTGAAGCAACCTTGCTATCAGCACAAAAAGCCGTTCTCCAACTGGAGCGATGATGCGCAAATAAACCCTTTTCTCGACACCATGCATGCAAACTTGTCTCCTGACAAACCATGGCTTTCATGAAAAGCCACTAGTTGCTGCTCCGTGCTTCATTCCTGTGGTCTTTTCTCTTTTGTCACCAAACCACTCAGCTTGCCAGACTTCATGCTCATCCAATGCTTTAAATTAAAGTGATTCACGTTCAGATCTTCCGCGACCAACCGAATTGTCCGACCTCCGCGAGAATACACCTTGACCAATGCTTGTTCTATAAACGCCTCAGAATACGTTGTTTTCATTGTTGTCTCTATTAATAAATATTAAAAATTAAAGGCGACAACTAGTCTGACACAGGGGCTCATCACGCAATACCAGCTGACGCAAAGCATGAGTCGCCAAGGTAATTATTATGATAATGCAGTAGCGGAAAGTTTCTTTGCTACTTTAAAGAAACAAGCAGTTTATGGTGAACGATTTCTAACAAGAGACGAGGCGCAGCATTCAATATTTGAATATATTGAATGCTACTATAATCGTATACGGAGACATTCAAGTAATGGCTGGCTTGGCCCAGTTGATTATGAAGCAGAGTACTACAACAGCATCGAGGGGATGTCTGTTCATTTAATTGTCTAGATCCAGTTGCTCAATATTTGCGCGAATATTATAAATACCAAAATCTAAGTCATCAGCCATTTCGATCAGCAACTTAAGCTTATCTTGAGCAACCGCTCTCACCTCGCCAGCATAAAGCGTTAACACGCCAAAAGTATGGCTTTTATTGATTAATGGTAAACACAGAATACCGCGGTATCCATGTTTTTTTGCGGATGCTAATCATGGCAAAGAGCTTTTTTCTTTTTCTATATCCTCAATAACAAATGGCTTTTCGGTTCTCACTGTTACAACTGCAGCCCTTGCTCATTGGGCACAGTTGCAGACCAAGATAGTTTTATTCCTTCAATATTACCAAAATCACCAAAATGAGCTTCAAGAATAATTGAGCGTTATGCATCGTCTTTCGCATAACCAACCCAAGCCATTTTATAACCCCCAACTTCCACAGCAAGGCGGCATATCTCAATGATCAGCTGTTTTTCGTCCGTGGCTCTAATCAATGTTTCATTACAAATACTTAGTAGTTTAAGTGAACGGTTAAATTGCTGAGTTTCTAGTTGGCTTTTTTTACGCACTGAAATATCTCTCATGCCACCCACCATTCGAATAGCTTTTTTTGCATATCTCGGATCACAAAGCCTCCATCAAAAATATCAGCGTAGCTACCATCTATACGTAAAAAACGATATTCATCTGTCCATTGGCTGTCTTTACTATTAATGACAGCATGAATTTCAGTTAAAACTCGTTCACGATCATCCGCATGAATATTATTGAACCAAGAGCGACTATCAGGCACTAGGTATTTCCGCGAAAATGCAAAAGTACTCTCAAACCGCTCATTCCAAACCATAGTATTAGTGAGTAAATTCCAATGCCATATCACGTCATTGGTTGGTAAAGAGATATACTTAAAGCGCTCTTCGAATTCATGGATTGCATTTTCTGCATTTTTTCGCTCTGTTATACCGCGCCCTACAGAGACCCAATGGGTGTACCAACAGTTTCATTTGCTATTGCTACAATATCCAGCTCTAACCAGACCTCTTTTCCAGACTTGGTGTAGTTAATAAGCTCAGCTCTTACTGGCTGCCACTTTTCTAAAGCAAGACGAATACGATTTAATTCTTGACGATCTTTTTTTTCGCCTTGAAGTATTTTTAGTGTTTTACCAATCACTTCTTCTCGTTTATACCCAGTACGTCGCTCGAAGGCATCATTCACATAAACTATGCGATGGCCAGCGCTATTTAATGGCTTTGCTTCGGTAATTAAAACGATATCATTTAAACGAGAAATACACACTTCTAACAGCTTGCGTTGCTCAGCTGCTTTTTTTTGTTGCGTAATATCTTGAATAGCACCTTATATACGAACAATCTCATCGTCTGAATTCTTAACTGCTCGACCAATACATCTCACCCATATCTCTCGATTTTTTGCCGTAATTATTTCAAATTCACTTTCATGAGGCATTCCATTATTAATACAAACTGAAAAAAAATTCTCAATTTTAACTCTAGATCGAGCGTTAAAAACACGTAATGCTTGCTCAATTGAAACATTGACACTTGGCGGCATATCATGAATTGCAGCCACTTCATCTGACCATATCAACTTACTATCAATCAAATTGAAAGACCAACCACCAAAATTCCTCAAGGAACCTGCAATTTGAAGCAAAGATTCACTACTACGCAGCTGTTCAATGGCTTCCGATAACTGCTCGCTTCGTCGCCTAAGCTCTAGCTAAATAACAATTTGCTCGGCCAACCGTTTAAGGTCCTCAACCTGTTTATCTGACAACGTTCTAGTTACAAAATTTTTTACAGCTAATCCACCAATGGGTTAGCCACTTGGCGTGATTAGTGTCACTCCCGCATAGAATCTAATATGTGGTTTTCCAACTGCATTAGGATTATTTAAAAAATCAGGGTGGGTTTGCGCATCATTGACAACAAAAATATCTTGAAAGCGAATCGCATGATCACAAAATGCGTCTTAGCGACTACTTTAGTTTTGATCTAGACCAATCATAGAGTTAAACCGTTCGCGGTCTTTGTCAATCAAGGTTACTTTAGCTATGGGTTTATCACAAATACTAGCAGCCAGCCTAGCAAGCAAGTCAAACAGTGGCTTGGGTGGTGTATCTAAGATGCCATAAGATTGAAGCTCCTCTAATCTTGATTGCTCTATTAGGTGTTATTTGCATGCGCATTATCCAGCTCATCTTTGGCTTTATTGATACAAAAGACTTTTTAACTGGGTTGAGGGTTGGAAGCTTTTAGCTCCTCCCCACTAATTGAGCGGCAACCAATCAAATTAACAAGCAATTTTAATTTGCATATTAGCACTCATTAATTTTGAGTTATCAAATGAATAAGCCCTAATTACTTTGCTTATTTATCATTTAATTTGGATATTATTTGACTTTATTCAGTAAAAGTAAATATTGAATGCCACATTAATATGCAGTATTTTGAATTGAATTTGAAACGCTGGTTATTATCAGCACGAAAAGAGAGGAAGGTTTAGAAAGTGCTAATAAAACCTGCGTAAATGCAGTGAAATTTATACATTACGCTCATGTAAATGAAGTGTGGTTAAAAGGCGCTGAATTAGCATCTTGTAGGATATATTTAGCGGCCTCTGGATTACCCGACCAAAAGTGAAAAAACTCCCTGACCACCACTAAAAATAATCGACGATTTTGTCTAATGTCGAATAACGGAACAGTGGCATCTACTGAAATACGATAAGCTAGATTATGCTTAACAGGCGCATCTTTAAGTTGAATAAGTAAAACTTTAGCCAACTTAACACGAGTATCAATCAAAGTTTGAGCAGCATTTTCATCGCGCAAAGCACGTGTATACGCTTTAAGCGCCCAGCTCTCTGCCAAATCAAACTTGGCATTATCAACAATATCCCATAGTGCTTTAAGTGAAGTATCAGCTGGTTGCCAACTGATTGGCTGTTCTTGATAGCCTGGGGCAGCGCTATATGCGGCAATAGCTTTAAAATCGTTCATCCAAAATGCATAATATTCACGTGCAATCGCTAAATTAAAAGGCCAATGTTGACCAGAAATTGCATCCATGAAACTATCTAAAGCTTCGCGATATTGAGCACCTGTATTGGCTAAATCAGCGAGTAGAGGAATGAATGAATTTAAAAATTCTTTTCTACGCAATATAGCGTCACGCCCAACACCCTTAGTTTCAAGCAACTTCAAATATACTGTTAGCGCATCTTGCTCACGAATAAGACTCATTAGTTTTTAACTTAAATTAGATTCAGATTGATTTTACTTCAATATTTCTCATTAAATCTATTAACGGCTAAACTATTCGAACAATTAGCCAAGAATGTTACTTTTGAAAGAATCGCTTTGGAACTCATTTTATTATTTTTATTAATCGCTGGTGGGTGGTTTTGGATGGACAGTATAGGAAAGCGTGAAGTCGCGATTAATTTTGGTAGAGAAATTACTGCTAAAATGCAATTACAGCTACTTGATGAAACGGTTGCTTGTGAAAAAATTCGTTTAAGTCGCGATAGTCGCGGGCAAATGCAGATTCAACGCACGTACAGTTTCGAAACAACGGCCAGCGGTAGAGAACGCCTGCAATGTAGCCTCATTTTACGTGGTAATTTACTTAAATCTTGGGATATTCCACCTTATGTGCAACCTGATTAACTTGCTAAAGTGAGTTTAATGTTGAATCAAAAAATCGCTATAAAAGGTTGATTGCGCCATCAGCCTAAAGTCATTAATGGTTGGCTGCAGATTATCTATGAGCCAAATTTCAATGACAGCATGTTAAAATAAAAACTATGATAACCACACAAAAAGACCAGCTACACCGCTTCATTTTCGATAACACAATAGTGCGTGGCAATATGGTACAGCTTAATAGTACTTTTGTAACAGCACTTCAGCATCACGATTACCCACCAGTTATAAAGCGCGCTTTAGGTGAATTAATGGCAGCTAGCGTGCTACTAGCAGCTACATTAAAAGTTGAAGGTGGTGCTTTAGTTTTGCAAATTCAAGGTAAAGGTGCCCTAAAGCTGCTAGTAGTGGAATGCAAATTAAAATTTAATGCTGAAGCTATTACCATGCGTGCAACAGCTACGCTAGATAATAAAGTGAATATTAACTCGTTAGAAAATTTAAGTTTTAACGAGTTGGTGGGTAAAGGACAATTTATCATTACTTTAGATTTAAAAAATAACCCTAAAGATGGTAACCAAGCTTATCAAGGTATTGTGCCAATTGAAGGTGATAGCATAGCCGCCATGTTAGAAAATTACATGTATCGAAGTGAGCAAATTGAAACGCGTATTTGGCTAAGTTGTGATGATAAAACTGCTTCTGGCATGCTGTTACAAAAACTGCCAGACCTACCAGAGCAAGATGCAGATGATTGGAATAGACTCGGTTATCTAGCTAATACTGTGCGTGATGAAGAACTGTTAAGCTTATCAGCAGAAGACTTATTACACCTAATTTTTAGTGAGGAAGATGTACGCTTATTTGATGCGCAAGCCGTCAGTTTTAGTTGCAGTTGCTCACAAACCAGCGTTGGCAATATGTTGCGATTATTGGGTGAGGCAGAACTCAATAGTATCTTAGAAGAGCGTAACATTATTGAGGTGAATTGTGACTACTGTAACAAGCACTATGAATTTGATGCGGTAGATACTAAAGCATTATTTGCTGCCGAAATTATAGTGGCACCTAGCAAGCTTTCGCATTAAGTGACAGCCGCTAGCTTTTGCCACATTGAATTATTGACATAATCGGGGTAAGTAATCAACGGGCACCGTTGTTTTATTTTCGCCCTTAACTGTCATTTGATTGAGTGCTTTTGCATTACCACACACCCATGCTATAGGCACAGCTTGGGATTCCTCAATGACAGCAGGTCTAAATGACAGTACTTTACCATTGATTTTTGGATTTACTTTATTGCCAAATGTCATATTAATAACGCCATTCTTTATTTCTAAAGCACTCACAAAATTACTCACCACTTTTTCAGAGTTTGGCAAGCCAGCTTCAGTGTTATCTGCAGGGAAACTTTTTAAAGTTTTCCAACTAGCATTGATAGGCTCTTTAGCGATATCAGCCAAGGTGATTGCTGCCACAATTTGCTCTTAAATTATGCGCCCATGCTGGATGGAATCGCAATAGTGGCCAATATTCCAATAATGGCCACTATCACCATCATTTCAACTACAGAAAATCCACCATAATATTTAATCAAACACTGCTTCATATTAGTTTCCTCCAGACGCAGCAAGCTGCCGCACACGTTCAAACATACAAACCGTCGCGGCAGTTGTCGCATTAAGCGACTCTATTTTTCTGCGTCCACACTTACTACTCATTGGAACTGCTACACGCTTAGTAGCAACATTCATTAAAGCACGACTTAAACCTGCGCCCTCATTACCCACCATAAAAGCTAACTGGCCTGTCAAATCCTGATCAAACAAGGGTTCGCCTTCCATCGTCGCGGCCAGTATATTGCCATTAAAATGAGTGGCTATATTGATTAAGTCAGCGCGCTCTATTATTGGTAATACAAACTGTGCGCCTTGGCCTCCCCGTAATGCTTTAGGTGACCAAGCATCTGCAGATCCTATTGATAAATATACGGCATCTACACCTGCGGCAGCTGCGGAACGGAGCATAGCGCCAAGATTGCCCGGATCTTGAATATCTTCCAGCATTAATACAAAATCAAGAGATTCAGGTAATGACATTTCAGGCGTTTTAATTAAAGCTAATACGCCTGTTGGACTTGCGACAGGTGTTAGCTCGGCAAACATTAATGTAGGAAACATCACTGCTGGCAATTCATCTCCATCTACCAGTTGTTGAATCAACCCTGTCGCCTCTCCTGAGCTTTGGCCTTCAGGAATAATCAACATCTCTGGCAAACCAAAGCTTTCAATATAAGCCTCAATTAAATGCACACCATCCAGCAAAGTTTTGCCAGTTTGACGACGCTCACGTGAGTAATCAGCCAACTTCTTAAGTTGTTTAAATATTGGGTTATCTCGTGAAATAATATGTTTGAATGCCATAGTGTTATTAATCGCCATTAGTTAAATAGCAAATACCTATTTAACTTTAGAAGTATCTTGAAGTATTGCAGCAGCTACTTTGCTTGCACCTTTTAATGTTAAGTGACTACTATCGCTGTAAAGTGGATTACCTTCGTCATCTCTAAAAGCGCATTTTTGTGTGACAGGGTTGCATAAAAAATCTTTTGGATTAATAAAAGAGACTTGTTTGAGCGCATCAAACGTAGTGCTCACATGCTTATTTCTAGATTCATAATCACTCAATGTTGTCACTTTTAACTCACCTAAACTCTCACCCGTGATTTCATGTTTTACCAATGTATCTGTTACATTAAATTCAAATTCGGGCACAGTTTTAACAGTCACAATTTTTTTGTGATGCTGAGTAAACGCATCAATGGTTCTTTCAAAGGCGCGATTAAATACCTCAGGGTTATGCTGTACGTCAACATGCGCTGAACCTGCATCAAAATAAGCCGTTGGCTTTGAGCCCCAGCGATAACCCTCTGTATAGTTGGGCCATTCGGCAACTAAAACCACTGTTTTAATTTCCTTATTTTCCGCTAGCGTGTTAATTGCAGCCATTTGCATGTTACGGCATTCAGCAAAGTACTTATTTGTGCCTGCAAAATCTAAAAGTGGCGCACACCAACCTCCTGAAACCATTAGAAAAGACTTTTTCTCAATAATGGCTTGGTTATGTACGGCTTGCAACATAGCTTTTGCGTGACTATCACCAATAATTGCAAAAGTTGGATCTTGCGCTATGGCACCCGCTTTGCACATCACACCATTTCTAATTTGCAACGCAGTGTATTGATCAATACACGATACTCTATTTGCAACAATTGGATTCAACCATTGGTTAATTTTTGGGCTAAACCTGTTATCAAATCCATTATTTTTGATAATGATTAATCCAGTAGTAATGAGTAATGCTGATCCAACTGCTGTGATTAAAAATATCTTTTTTTGACTGATTATATTTTTATTTCTAAATGGCTGCTCAATAAAGCGCCATGTAAAGTAAGCAAGAATAATAGTTAATGTTGTTAATAAAAATAATACAGATTTAGAGGGTGGATAAATGCTACCAATCTTGGTCATCACAAATACTGGTTGATGCCATAAGTACGCACTATAAGAAATCAAGCCTATTCCCACCAACAGCTTATTCGATAATAGGTGTGATGACCATTTATTACGGTCTGGGAAAGCGATAATGAGCGCTGTACCAATGGTGGGAACAAGCGCAAACGCACTGGGAAACCTGACGGTGCTATCAAATACAAAAATAGAAAATACCAACAGTAAAACGCCAGTAAGGGACAATATTGTTGAGCTTAGTGGATTTACTTGCAAATACTTCGATTTAGAAATTGTAATAAAAGCTAATATTGAACCAATTAACAGCTCCCATGCGCGCGTTGGTATGAGAAAAAAGTTACCGAGCCAACCTTGCCTAGAGGCGTAATCACTCAAACCTAGCGAGATAAATGTAATGACCACAATTATCATTAGTAATTTATGACGGCCAAGTTTCCAAAGCAAAATAATAAACACTGGAAAGAACAAATAATATTGCTCTTCAACTGCCAAGCTCCAAGTATGAAGCAATGGCTTTTCATCTGCGGCACCATTAAAGTAGCCCGTCTGCTTATCTTGATTAAATAAGATATTCGATGCGAAAAAACTTACCGCAATTAAGCTACGTCCATAATCCACAAATTGCTTAGGGAAAACAATAAAAGCAGCAACAGTGGTCGTGATAAAAATAACAAAAAATAAAGCGGGAATAATTCTACGAGCACGTCTTTCATAAAATTTTACAATAGAGAAAGTGCCTGATATTTGTTCATTTAAAATAATCGTCGTAATTAAGTATCCGCTGATGACGAAAAACATATCTACGCCAACAAATCCACCACTAAAAACAGTAAACCCAGCATGGAAAAATATAACAGAGAGCACAGCAATTGCTCTAAGGCCATCAATATCTTGACGGTATTGCATATTGTGTACCATTTTATTTTGATTCATTCTTAACTATTAATTCTTTTAAATATTGATTCTACTTATTTCAACAAGCCTAATATAAGCTACGCCCATCCCTGCTACAGCCCAATACAAAGTAGGCACTATACCAATACCACTTGCTGTAGAAATAACTACCATTAATCCAACTATTGTCGAAATTAAGCATCGACCTAACAAATGCTTTTCAGAGTCTTTGTCTTGTAATTTATTAATAATTTTATATATTTTATAAATAATTGATAAAAAAACTCCTACAAATAAAATCAACCCAACATAGCCATACGTAAGCGCAACACCAATATAAGTGTTCACAATATCAACGATTCCCTCCCCTTGGACCATCTCCCTCATTTCTGGAGTTTGAAGAAAGTTGACTGAGCCAAACAAAGGAGATCGGTCAATCACTATTTTTGAGTTGGTATATAACTTTTCACGGTAATCAATATTTTCTGACTGTGTTTTTCCTAAATAAGGTAAGAAGTTATAAAACTTCTCGCCACCCGGCACGACAGTTAACACAGCAATAAACAGGGAAGTGAAAATGGTTAGGCTTAGCAATTTTAAAATGGGCTTTTTTCCAGTGGCTAGATACGCCACTGCCAATATAATGCCACCCAACCAAGGCCCTCGAGACAATGTAGAGAAAAGCCCACCCACAATTGTTAACAAACCAGTCAAGCGATAGTTTTTATTTTTAATTGAGGGGCTTAGATAAAAATAAAACCCCAAGCAAACCACCATCAAATATCCCAATATAATAGGGTGCATCAGTGATGCCATTGCTCGAATATCCCCACCTCGCAGCATATAGGATCCAAAATGCCAGTTACTATTTAATACCCCTGGTAAAGTGACATAAATTAACCAATGTTTTAGATACTCAAACAAGCCGATTAATGCGGCAATTAAGCTAGCGCAGATGAGTGCAATACTGGCTTTTTTAATATCATGAAATGACCTTAAACCTCTACTAAAGGCATAGTAAGGCAAAAATGCATCAGTGAATAAGTAAAAGCCAAACCTAAGCGTGTCAGTAAAAGTGGTGCTCCGCACTTGTAAGACTGTACATAGAATGATGAATGTTATAAAAAATTTGTCAGGTAAAGTTTTACCGAATTTAAAACCATCCCACTTAGCTTGGGCGCTTAAGAAAACAGGCAATAATAAAACCAAAGACAGTAATCTTGGGAGTGAAATTTCAAATAACTGATTGAGTATACCCAGGCCCGGTATGTACTCGCTTACCGGAGGTATAACAAACAATAGCAATAGAAATAAACTGGGTTTATTAGACTCACGCTTACTGATATAGAGTAAATATAGCGCTACAAATAAAAGAAACAGCCAAAAATTATGGCTTAAAAAAGCTAAACAAGTGGTGACTAGCCAAATATTGCGAAAACGCTTGATTTCATCTTGAGAGAGCGTTGATACGAATGCTTTTTTTGATAAGGTAAATATCAAAACTGCAAAAAAAATAACCACAACTAGTGATCTTAAATATTCTGGCATGACATTGAACCGAGTTAATTGATTAACGTGCTACTATTTTAAGGAGTTGACTAAATTTAAAGATCAGTTTTGCCGCTGGTAAACTAAATAATTAAAGTCTAGTCCAGTTTCACTTACGTGCTGTTCTGATGAAAGCAGTTCCCACTCATCTAAATTAAAATCTGGAAAATACGCATCACCTTTTATATCTAAATCAAGTTTAGTAATATATAGCTTATTAGCCCGCTTTAAACCATCTTTATATAGCTCTGCGCCGCCAATTAAAAATACTTCGTTATCTCCAGCACATGCCTCAATAGCTTCATTTAATGAATGCGCAATAATCGCCCCTTCAACCCTATAATTCAGGTTTCGGGTGACAATCACAGTTGTACGATTTGGTAGAAGTCGCCCCAAAGAATCATAGGTTTTACGACCCATAACAATATGATGCCCAGTTGTTAAGGCGCGGAAACGTTTTAAATCCTCAGGAAGATGCCATGGCAAGGTATTATTAATACCAATCACATGATGTTTAGCAAAAGCAACAATCAGTGAAATAGAAGTTATATCTTTAATCAAATCGCAACCATACCTTTATTTTTAGGATTTAAGCCTTTGCGGCTCAACCAACAATACCATTGCTCAATGTGTTGCCAAATGGTGTAAAAATCCAGAAAAGTGACCATGATAATAGTACAAACACCGCTTTTCGAACCCTTAAGAATCTACGCAAATACAAAATACAGACTCTCTAACTTTAGGCTTCTGCAGTTGATTGTATCATGTAGAAGACCCAAAAATGGGCTCAATGCATCAATTGGGCTATTGTATAATTCCGATTAAACTCTTTTTGATAATAGGTAAATATAAGATGAAACAATATCTAGAACTCTGTCAAAGAATAATAGACGAAGGTGTTTGGATAGAAAACAAAAGAACCGGTAAAAAATGTTTAACGCTTATAAACGCCGATTTAACATACGACGTAGCAAATGGAAATTTTCCGCTGATAACTACGAGAAAAAGCTATTACAAACCGGCAATAGCAGAAATGATTGGTTATATCCGCGGTTATGACAACGCTGCGGAATTTAGAAAAATTGGCACCCGCACTTGGGATGAAAATGCAAATAAAAATCAAGAATGGTTATCAAACCCTAACAGAAAAGGTACAGATGACTGTGGCTTTATTTACGGGAAAATAGCCCGTAACTTTCCCAAGCCTGATGGCGGTAGCGTTGATCTTCTTCGAAAAATATACGATGACTTACGCTCTGGAATTGATGATCGTGGCGAAATTTATACTTTTTATCACCCTGGTGTTTTTCATATGGGCTGTTTGCGTCCATGTATGTACAGCCATCACTTTTCATTAGTGGGTGATACTTTGTACTTAAATAGTACACAAAGAAGCTGTGACGTACCACTTGGCTTAAACTTCAACATGGTTCAGGTATATTTTTTCCTCGCCATTATGGCGCAAATAACAGGCCACAAAGCTGGCAAGGCGTATCATAAAATCGTCAACGCCCACATCTACGAAGATCAGCTAGATTTAATGAAGAATGTGCAATTAAAACGCGATCCATTTGAATCCCCCAAACTCATCATTAATCCAAATATTAAAACGCTAGAGGACTTAGAAACCTGGGTAACAGTAGATGACTTTGAAATAGAAGGTTACCACCACCACGATCCAATTTCTTATCCGTTCTCGGTATAGTTTTTTGGCTAAAGCTAAATGAGCAATTTAAACTTTATATGGTGAAATAATAATCAATCTTGATTACATTTAACAATACAGTCACTTAGTGTAGTTACGCAATGGTCATTAACAAAGTTATCCACAGAGAATGTGGGTAATGAATATCGCTTATTTAAAGTTAAGCAGCATTAAGCGCCATTTTTTTCATTACTTTGGCTGGACTTAATAAGTGAATAGCTAAAAAAGTTAGGTATCAGCTGGTATGTTGCTAAATGGGATAACAAAAGTGAAGTGCTGACTGTTTGTAATACAGGCTCGCACAACTTACATCTAAGTTGTTTTGTCGACTATATATTGCTTAATTGCTGCAACATCAAAATCCATGACATCAAAACGTTGTGGCAAATCTTCCAAGCCATTTAATGAAGCTGGGCGCGTGGGCTTACTGCCTAATGCCTCAACAATTGCATCTTCAAATTTTACGGGTAACGCAGTTTCTAATACCAGCATTGGCGTATTAACATCGCGATGCTCTAGCGCGACTTTTAAGCCATCTGCAGTATGTGTATCAATCGTTACGCCGTAGTTGTTATACGCTACGCGAATGGTGTGCATGCGGTTCGCGTGGTTGCTGTTACCAGACACAAAGCCGTAGCTCGTGACCTTAGTAAAATAGCCAACCGCATTTAGTTCGCTCATATTTAAATCAAATGCTCCACCGTTATCAACTTTGTTCCATAACTCACGAACTTTGGTTGCGTCACGGCCAACAAGGTCAAACACAAAGCGTTCGAAGTTAGAGGCTTTGCTAATATCCATAGAGGGGCTGGAGGTATGGTAGGTATTGGATGAACCACGGGGGCGGTAAACGCCTGTTTTAAAGAACTCGTCTAATACATCATTCTCATTGGTTGCAACTACTAGCTTTTCAATTGGCAAGCCCATCATGCGGGCAATATGCCCAGCGCAGACATTACCAAAGTTGCCGCTAGGTACAGCGAAACTGACTTTTTCACTGTTGTTTTTTGTAACCGCTAAATAGCCTTTAAAGTAGTACACCACTTGTGCAATTATACGTCCCCAATTAATGGAGTTAATTGCGCCAATTTTATGCTGTGATTTAAAGGCATGGTCATTTGATACGGCTTTGACCATATCTTGGCAATCATCAAACACACCTTTCACCGCGATGTTATGTATGTTTGAGTCTTTAAGGCTAAACATTTGTGCACTCTGGAAACGGCTCATTTTTTTATGAGGTGACAGCATAAACACGCTGATACCCTTTTTACCGCGCATTGCGTATTCTGCAGCTGCTCCAGTGTCGCCAGAGGTAGCACCAAGAATATTGGTGGTTTTCCCGGTCTTAGCTAATACATACTCAAACAGATTGCCTAACAGCTGCATTGCCATATCTTTAAACGCTAATGTTGGCCCATTTGATAGCGATAACAAATACAAGTTATATTCTAACTTAAGTGTTGGTGCAATGTCCTCTGCATTTTGACTATCGCGCGTATAGCCGTACACATCTGCACGATAGGTTTTATCAATGATTGCTTTCAAATCAGTAGCTGGAATATCATTTTCATCAATTAAGCGAGTTAAAATTGCAAAAGCCAATTCGCCATAATTCATGTTGCGCATTTCACTTAGGTCTGCGTCGTTAAATTGTGGATAGCTTTCTGGCAGATACAAACCACCATCTGGTGCCAAACCGCCCAATAAAATTTCGCTAAAACTTAATGCAGGCGATTGCCCACGTGTAGAAATATATTTCATGCTATTTACTTAATTCTTCCATACGAATTTTTACCAAATTACCCACAATCGCTGGCAAAGCTTCAATTTCAGCGATACCTACATCCATATTTTTTTCGATAGTGATATGGGTCAAAATAACAATATCTGCTTCTGTTTCATTATCTGCAGGCTCTTTTTGCAACAGTGCATCAATCGAAATATTACGGTCTGCTAATATTTTGGTCACGCCAGCAAGCACACCAGGTTTATCAGAGGCACGCAAACGTAAATAATAAGCACTGTTAATTTCGCTGATTGGCAAAATCGGCAAATCATTTAGCTGCCCATCCTGAAAGCCTAAGTACGGTACACGTTGCGCTATGCTTGCATCGCCTAAACGAGCAACGTCCATTAAATCGGCCACTACTGCACTCGAAGTAGGCTCAGCGCCAGCACCAGCACCGTAATAAAGTGTTGGGCCTACCGCATCGCCCTTCACAACCACAGCATTCATGGCGCCGTTTACGTTAGCAACCAAACGTTTTTCTGAAATTAAAGTCGGGTGCACACGCAACTCAACGCCGCTATCCGTCCGTTTAGTAATGCCAAGCAATTTCACACGGTAACCCAGCTCCTCTGCGTACTTGATGTCAGTTTGTTGTAACTTTGTGATGCCTTCTGTGTAAACTTGCTCAAACTTCATGGGCATACCAAAAGCAATGGCTGACATAATCGTCAGTTTATGCGCGGCATCGATACCTTCCACGTCAAATGTTGGGTCTGCTTCTGCATAACCCAAGCGCTGCGCCTCACCTAACACATCGGCAAAAGCTAAGCCTTTTTCACACATTTCAGTCAAAATATAATTAGTGGTGCCGTTAATAATACCAGCCACCCATTCAATACGGTTTGCACCTAAGCCTTCACGTAGCGCTTTTATAATCGGTATACCACCAGCCACAGCAGCTTCAAACGCCACAATCACATTAGCTTTTTGTGCTGCGGCAAAAATCTCATTGCCATGCAAAGCAATCAGCGCTTTATTAGCTGTGACTACATGTTTACCATTTGCAATCGCTTTTAGCACAAGCTCTTTAGCTAATGTGTAACCACCAATCAGCTCAACCACTACATCAATATCGGGATTGTTAACCACTGCAAAAGCATCATCCGTTACAATCGCTTTACCAGCGGTGACTTGCGTTGCAAGGGCTGTATTACGGTCTGCTACATGCGTAATATTGATAGCGCAGCCTGTACGGCGGCTAATTTCATTAGCATTACGCGCTAGTACCGTAAAAGTACCACCACCCACAGTACCAATTCCCAACAAACCTACTTTTAATAACTTCATGACAACTTTTTCCTGAAACAAAAAGAAGGAATATTCATTCCTTCACGAAAATAAAAAGCATGCGCTCGCATACTTTGTATCCCAGAATCCAAGGTCAGCACATCGCACTTTAATTGCGCAGCACGCATCTCCAAGTGGGCTAGTAGTGCTTTGCCAACACCTTGCGAACGTTAGGATTCATCTTTGACCAGATCATCAATATAAAATCGACAACCTTCATAAGTGCTGACTACAACACGCCAAACGGCTATTCCAACGACTAACTCATCATTTGCAGCAACACTCATACGCGCGCAATTTGCAAACACTTGGCTAATCTGCACAACATAATCACTGGCCAACTCGGTACGCAATTGACTGTGTACAGACTCAGCGCGCGCTAACCAATCGGGCTATACAATTTTTCCAGTACTATCAATAATCTCGATGAACTGACGCATGCGTTAAGCTGCAGCTTGATATTTTAATGCGTGCTTCTTACGATAACCATCTAAAAAACGCGCAATGCGTTTAATCGCTTCAGTTAAATCATCCACATTGGGTAAAAATACCACCCTAAAATGATCTGTCGCTTTCCAATTAAAACCACTGCCTTGTACTAACAGTACTTTTTCTTCTAGCAATAGCTCTAAAATAAACTGCTGGTCGTCCTCAATCGGATACATGACAGGATCTAATTTAGGAAATAAATACATCGCGGCCGCTGGCTTACAGCAGGTAACACCAGGAATTGCCGTGAGCATTTCATAGGCTAAATCTCGCTGCTTACAAAGCCTACCTTCTGGTGCGACCAAATCGTTAATACTTTGATAACCGCCCAATGCCGTTTGTATCGCCAATTGACCAGGTACATTGGCACATAGTCGCATACTGGCCAACATATTTAGGCCTTCGATATAATCTTTGGCGTGTTTTTTCTCACCTGAAATAATCATCCAGCCAGCTCGGTAGCCACAAGCACGATAATTTTTAGATAAGCCATTAAAAGTCACAAATAAAACATCATTAGCAAGCGAAGCAAGAGATGTATGAGTATGACCATCGTAAAGGACTTTATCGTAGATTTCATCTGCAAAAATAACCAAACCATGATTACGCGCAATTTCAATAATGCCGAGTAAAATATGGTCAGGATAAAGCGCACCCGTTGGGTTATTTGGATTAATCACAACAATACCACGTGTATTGACGGTAATTTTCGCTTCTATATCTTTTAAATCTGGCAACCAACCAGTTGCTTCATCGCACAAATAATGACTCGCGGTGCCGCCAGCTAAAGTTACTGCGGCCGTCCATAGTGGATAGTCCGGCATCGGCACTAGTACTTGATCGTCATTATTAAGCAAGGCTTGCATGGCCATGACAATGAGCTCTGATACGCCGTTGCCGATGATAATATCGTCTACATCCACGCCTGTAATATTTTTTTGCTGAGTGTAATGCATAATAGACTTGCGTGGCTCAAACAAGCCTTTACTATCGGTGTAAACACCCGATTTACTCATATTTCTAATCACGTCTTGCTGAATTTCTTCTGGCACATCAAAACCAAATGCACCAGGATTGCCGATATTGAGTTTGATAATGCGCTGACCTTCATCTTCCATCTGACGCGCGCGCTGCAGCACTGGACCACGAATATCGTAGCAAACGTTGCTGAGTTTAATTGATTTTTCTAGCTGTTTCATCCTGTAGTTTTCATGATGTGTATGAAAGATCTTTGCCGTTTAATGATAGTTTGTACAGCATATTTTACTTACATTCATGCAAGTATTTACGACCAGACATATTACATTGCCAAGCAAATAGAGGCAATGCAAGCTTGTGATTTTTTACTAGGCAAAAGTATATGTTTTAAAAAATATACGTTGACTTACAAATATTAATCATTATCATTTACATTTTCACAATAAAGTTTAGAGCCTATCATGTTTGAATTTAAGAACTTAAATATAGTATTAATACTACCAGCACTTGTGGTTAGCATTCTGCTCACTTCAAAATTAGTGATTGCAGATGAGAATAACTGGGGATATGTCTACGGTGCAGATACTCTGCCTAAGGGGCAATCAGAACTTTATTTATGGGCAACAGATAGGCGTCATAAGGAGACTGGTAAATATAATGCTCAAGATTACCAACTAGAGCTTGAACACGGATTTACCGATAAATTGCAAGGTAGCGTATATTTGCTTGGTAGCTCGCATGAAATTAAAGGCTCTGCACCTTTAGACCAAAATGGCAATTCTGAATATGGCGACATTAATCGCAATGGTATTACTGGTACTAAAGCCTCAATTAAATGGAATATTTTATCTACCTACAAAGACCCTATTGGTTTGTCACTGTATCTAGAGCCTGGCTATAATAATCGGTTCAAAATTTCAGGTGAAAAACAAGATGAGTATTCACTTGAAGCTAAATTAATTTTACAAAAAAACTTTCTTGATGATACTCTATTATGGGCAACAAATTTAACTTTAGAGGCTGAGCGTAGAAAACTAAAAGCTTCAGGAAATAACTGGGAAGATGAGCTAGAAG
The DNA here is from genome assembly GCA_014378915.1 of Methylophilaceae bacterium. Classification (GTDB taxonomy): domain Bacteria; phylum Pseudomonadota; class Gammaproteobacteria; order Burkholderiales; family Methylophilaceae; genus JACMMS01. Next base: position 1,974 of record JACMMS010000026.1, on the reverse strand, counting down.
TAGAAGTAACTAGCGGACTTTCATATCGTTTTGCACCAAATTGGTGGGCTGGCGCTGAAATGCGTTACCACTCAGAATACCCAGATTGGCGAAAAACCTTTGAACGTGAGCATTACGCAATTTTTTTAGGTCCTAATATTCATTGGGGTAGCGAAAAGTACTGGGCTACCCTTACCTACATGGAAAATATTGTAGGCGCTCCTCATGCGCAGGATGATATTCGTCATTTAAGGGAACATGAAAGACATGAAATTAGACTTAAAGTTGGCTATAACTTTTAGTATTTATGTGTATGATTAGAAAAACATGGTTGTCTTTGTTATTGCTGATATCTACATCTTTAAACGCGCAAGTATTAGCAACTGTTGAACAAGTTAAAAGCGCGTCTTTTGCAGAAAGTACTCAATTTATTAGCGCAGATATCACACTTAATAAAAATCAAGCCGATAACATTGAGAAACTATCGGGTGTCAGAGTAAGAAATTTTAAACAAAAGGTTTGGTTGGCTAAACAACAAGATAAAACGGTAGGTTGGCTGATCATTGATGAGGTAATAGGTAAGCATGAGTTTATTACTTATTCAATGGCATTAAATGCAAACGGCAGCGTGAAACGTATTGAAGTAATGGAATACAAAGAGACTTATGGTGGTCAAGTTCGCAGTCAAGAATGGCTAATGCAGTTTGTAGGCAAGCTTTATGGAGCTAAACTTAAGTTAGATGAAGATATTGTAAACATCAGTGGCGCTACACTCTCCTGCAAACATATTGCTGATGGTGTCAAACGATTACTATCATTTTATGAAGTGGTATTAAAAAAAAATGCTTAGACAGTTGAGTTTTTTATTAAAACTACCTAATTTTAATTACTGAATATTATGTTATTTAAAAATCGTAGCCGCTTAGCTCATTTGCCAGCGTGGCAGTCAGTCTCCAGCCATACCATTTTTTTAATTTGCGCCAGTTCAGGAGTATTTTATTTACTAGGGCATAACTTTGAAATTATGCCCTTAACTTTAGAAAATCACACACTTTTAGTAGCACATGGTATTTCTGCCTATTTATTTGTTTTGTTATTTGGCGCAGTTATCCCCACACACATCAGAGCAGCATGGAAAGTTAAGCGCAATCGCATATCAGGCGGCTTGATGATTGCCGTTCTGCTTTTACTATTAATATCAGGCTTATTTTTATATTATGCAGATGAAACGCGCGATGTTGCCTTATGGGTGCATTGGGTAATTGGTGGTGGATTGATATTATTATTTCCGTTCCATTTTATTGCGGGGCGTCGTGCCAATTACTTAGCACTCAAACATCATCAAAAAAATAATTTGTAATTAATATTTGTATTGAGACCTTTGCACGAGCCGTAGTAATTGAAGCAAACTCACCTTTGAAATGAGATAATAGAGACTGTGTAATTTAGCTGAGAACCACCGTTATGGCTTGGAAGAATCTGAAGCAAATAAGTTTAGCCGACGCATTGATTGTAGAACATGCAGCACCCACCAAACTCGATGATGTGCATGCGCTATTGAACTGGTCAAAGCTTGAAGCGCATTTAGTCAGTATTCACAACAAGCCCAGTGGCGAAAAGGCTTGGCCGCCACTGATGATGTTCAAGGCGTTACTGCTGCAGTCATGGTACCAGCTCTCTGACCCACAACTGGAAAAGCAATTGGCACGTGATTGACTGTTTCGCCGCTTTGTTGGATTAGGCTTAGACCAAAGTGTTCCTGACCATAGTACGCTGTGACGCTTCCGCCAGAAATTAGCGAGCGGTGTATGGGATACGCTGTGACAAGAAATCAATGTGCAGCTGAGCAGTCAGCAACTGTATATTAAGGCCGGAGAAATTAGCATCGTGGATGCTAGCGTAATTCAAGCCAAACAGAATCGCCCGAATAAAGGGGTGGATGGCAATAGCACACAAGATCAAGAAGCCGGTTATCACGTCAAGGCAAGTTCAGAC
>JACMMS010000025.1 GCA_014378915.1 Methylophilaceae bacterium | reverse complement strand
GCAATCACCTGACTATGTTTGGTTCTTTGTGTCATATATAAATTAACCTGTTTATCTGAAATGTGTTTACCTGACACAGCGCCTCCTAATGGTTTGCTGTGCAGAACTCTATCAGATCAACTAGACAAGTTAATTGTCGCTAGACCAGACAAGATAATTGTCGCTCAATAGTTACTTACATTTGGCGTCGCTTATGCTGTATTGCCTTATGTTTATCAGGGTGCTGTTGAGCATTGTCATTGGCTAACACCTACTCAAATGATTGATGCTTTGGCATTAGGTGAAACTACACCAGAGCCATTGATTATGGTGGTCACTTTTGTGGGGTTTGTTGGGGGGTTAGGTGAGCCAAGTATTTGGTGCAGACTCACTATTTGCATCGGCTTTTATTGCAGCCCTTATAGTTACTTTCTTTACCTTCTTGCCGAGTTTTATATTTATTTTAGTGGGTGGTCTTTTATTGAAACCACTCATGGCAACCTTAAATTTACCGCAGCACTCAGCGCTATAACGCCGCTGTAGTGGGTGTGATTGTTAATTTATCTCTATTTTTTGCATATCATGTATTTTGGCCTCAAGGGCTTCCAAATGCTGTAAATTGGCTCTCAATAGCCCTTACATTAATAGCAATAGTAGCCCTATTTAAATACAAAACTAATGTGGTTATCTTGATTTTAGCGAGCGGTTTATTAGGGTAGGTTTGGCGATTAATTCACTTAGCTTATTAAGCTAATGGCCTAATTGGGCTACCAGTCCATCTAGTATTACCTGCTAGCTGCTCACCTTTCATGACCAAAGATAAGCTATCTATATAAACATCATTGCCTATCAGCGTATCGTAAAGAATGATACTGCGTGCGCCTATGCAGCAATAATCGCCCATAACTACGGAACCAATTTTCATCACACGGTCTTCAAATAAGTGAGTTTGCGGACCACTCATGTGGTTCAGTTCAGTTTCATCTCCTATGGTGACCATATCAAACTCGGTAAAGTCAGTGGTATCTAAAAACACGCGCCTTCCAATTTTTGCGCCAAGTAAACGTAAGAAAAATGGTAGCCATAATGTACCTTGCATAAAGTTAAGCAAAAACGGCGCACATAAAGCATTGTAATACGTGGTGACAGCCTCACTAATCCAAACCGGATAAGTCCACATTGGGTGTTGTGTTTTATGGTAGCGACCAATTAGCGCCCACTTTAAAATACAAACCGTAGCAAATAATGGTATGCCCACAAACCCTAAATAATATAGAGGCAAACGCCAAAGTATGTTCAAAGGCGCTTCGCTGGTTAAAATATCGTGTAAAAATGTGACTAATAAAGTACTCGAAATAATCACAATCAGCTGTGGCAAAATAATGCGAATACTCTCTATACTTGCGCGCATTAAAAAGCGTATTTTTGTCGGGTGCGTAGTGAGCTCATCTGGGTAATCACCGCTAGTTTGACGGTTTGGTAGTGCGATTGCTGGAACGCCAAACCAGTCTTTAGTACTTGAATTTTTAAGCTGCTCTACAGAGGGTGGTGTAGATAGTACGCCAATAAGCATATCATCTGGTAAATAATAGCCTTGTGGAATTAGAGCAGAGTTGCCAACAAAGCTACGGTTGCCTATGTGAGTCGGCCCTAAAACTAGCTGCCCGTTACGTACTTCACTTTCACCTAAACTTACCGCATCAGCGATAAATGATTCCTCACCAATGCTGAGCATAGAATGCGTGACGCTGCTTGCCGTTGATATTTCGGTACGAAAACCAATTTTTGCATCTAACCATCTGAATAATTGGCTGACATACACGGATGCAAAAAAAGGGTAAATAACGACTAAAGATAACGATACGATTTGGTCGCTGAGCCATTTTCTAAAATACGTCCAACTATAGATAGAGTAAGCACCAGGTTTTATATTGCGCATTAATGCCCAGTGAATAATCACCGTTTGTAAGGTATATAGCACTACATATACCAACGCTAGCAAGGGAGCATAGACTAAATAAGAAAAGTTGTAATCTACCGCTGCGGAATCTAACTCACTAAAAGTGATGACAGTAGGTAGTAAAGGAACAAGTAATACCAAAGGTATGAAAAATAAGGCAATTAGATATTTAAGTACATACCTTGTCTTTTTGACAGCGTGTACGCTGTAAGCTGGATGAATTTGGCATAGTTCTTTTTTACTCAGATATTGTGCTGGGCTGCCTTGCCATATTTCACGATCACCCATACGCTTTCCCGATGGTAAGTGACCTAAATCCATTAATTCGGCGTGGGGACCAATCACTGTATTGCCATCAATCACCGCATTAACACCCACATAAGCATTCTCGCCAATTTCAATACGTCTAATTTTTAGCCAGCCACCTTCAATCACCGCGTTGTTAAATACGACGCCTGAACTTATCGTGGCATTTTTACCGATTTTAATTAAATCGTGCGCACCAATGTCAATATTGCTCAAATAGGCACTAGATGCTACATCTGCACCAAATAATTTGAGTGCCATAGGGAATAAAGGCGTGCCTTTTAGATACTGACCAAATACTAGCCGCTGAAAGTTTTTAACTAACCACCATCTAAAAAAGTACAAGCCCCAAATTGGATAATCACCCTCTTTAAAGCGACCAATAAATAGCCACTTACTGATAATGCCGATACCTAATACCAGAGGGGGTAAAACACAAAAAGCTACAAACGAGAAAATAATGGCATTAATATGGCTGCCCGTATCATTTTGTACATAGTAGTAAACGAGATACGGTAGGAAGATTTGCGCAGCAAATACGGAATAAATTGGCAACAATGCTAATGTTTGTGAAAAACTGCACAGCCAATAAGATAAGCTGGAGGCAGAGTAACGAGGCTTTTGTTGTGTTGGTGGGGCTGTGACGAGTTGTTCCGCCTTCTGCCAAACTTCAATGAGTGCGGAGAGTGGTCGGTGCAAATAAACATCACGTAATGAAGCGTGTTTAACACCTGCCAGATTGCGCATTTTCGATACAAAAGTAGCCGCTAATAAAGAGTGGCCGCCTAAATCATTAAAAAAATCCTGTTCTAAGCCTAGCGCCTGAGTAGTATTTTTTGTAGGAAAAATACTGCCTAAGATACTTTGTACTTTCTCTCCCACACTACTATTTAGATCGATTGTTTCGCTCAGCCCAACCGTTTGTTGTAGTTGCTTTGGAACGGGCAATACTTTGCGATTTACCTTTCCGCTGGTAATGCGCGGCATTTTATCAAGCTGTACGATGCATGATGGCACCATATAAACAGGCAATGTAAGTGCTAATTGTGTTCTTAACTCCGCTTCATTAAAAGCATCAGCATGGTTGATCACTACGTAGCCGACCAATTGGTCTTGTTGTTGGCTATCTTGCTTAACGGCAACTGCTGCGCTCTGCACCTCAGGTAATGCAGATAACTTAACTTCAATTTCACCTAACTCTATGCGATAGCCGCGTAATTTTATTTGGTCGTCTAAACGCCCAAAAAAGGCAACCGTGCCTTCATTTGTTAAAGAAACTAAATCCCCAGTTTTATAAAGTGTGTCACCAGGCATGTCGCTAAGTGCGTTAGGTTTCGCTACAAATTTTTCCAATGTCAGCTCTGGTCGATTTAAATAGCCTTTTGCCACGCCTACGCCAGAAATGACCAGTTCACCTTTTTCGCCAATTGGCACAGGGTTGAGCGCTTCATCGACTACTGCTAAATGATAATTCGGCAGCGGTCTACCTATGCTCACCGCTTGACCAGGTTTTAGCTCGGTACATGCAGCGGTAACGGTTGTTTCAGTAGGGCCATAACTGTTAAAAAACTGACACTGTGGTGTTGCCCATTTTTCGACTACTTTCGGCGGGCAAGCTTCGCCACCTGCATTAATAAGCCGTAAAGATGGCACAGAACCTTCAACTACCGCCAGCAAACTGGGTACGGCGTGTAAAACTGTGATGCGATATTGGTTTAAGAATTGCGCTAATTCATCAATGGCCTTGGCTGTAGTTGCATCAGCAACGTAAATGCTTGCGCCAGCGAAATAGCCGATCCAGCTTTCTTCACACCACATATCAAACGATACGGAAAAGCCTTGATATACGCGGTCATCAGCATTAATTTGCAATACTTCGTTTTCAGATCGAATGAAATGACAGATATTTTTTTGGGTAATGGCAATACCTTTGGGTAAGCCAGTACTTCCTGATGTGTATAAAACGTAAGCAAAATTATCTTGTGTGGCTTTTCGTTTAATTGCAGTCGGATGCGTATCGTTGGAATTAAAATCGGGCAGATGATGCACGTCTAAGCCGCTGTTTAAAGCTTGTTGCGCAAAGCAGCATTTTGCACCAGCTTCTTTCAACACTAATGAAACGCGCTCATTGGGCATCTCGTAATCAAGTGGCACATAAGCGGCACCACTTTTGGTAATGCCAATCACTGCAGCATGCAGGGTTGCACTGCGCGGCCACCATAAACCTACATAATCGCCAGCGCCTATATTTTGGCTCTGTAAATAAGCGGCTATTTGATCACTCCATAAATCTAGTTCGCCATAGGTGTAAACTTGGTCGATGAAAGTAAGCGCTACTTTATCGGCATAGCGTTTTACACTGTTGCCAAATAGTTCGCTTAGTGTTTCATTTTTTAGTAAGTCTGGTCTTACAGAGCCGTGCAGTATGCTGCTATTAAGCATGTCTTCCCCAATTAAGCATTATTTTTATAGACTGTTTTGATGCATTCAGTCATTTGTTTACGTTAAGCCTAATGCTAAGCTAACTACTATTTGTGATCCCATTTTAATTTTGAATACTACTTTATTTAATTATCGCATCGCTACTATTGATTTAATTAAAATAAAAGCATTATTCGAAGCCGCTAAATCTCTACCTGAAGTACTTCAATCACATATCAATCAACGTCAGTTATTACAAGATAAAGCCTGCAGTATTCAAGGATGGCTGTTACTTAAAGCCTGTTTGCGAGATCGTGGCTTAAAATCTGACGATATTTTAGAAGATATACAATTTAATACATTTGGTAAGCCGTATTTTAAAAAATCGAGGTTGATAGATGCTACTCTGGATGTCCATTTTAATTTTTCCCATTCAGAAACAAAAGTAGTTTGTGCAGTATCAAAAACACATGATATCGGCGTGGATATTGAGAAAATTGCTATTTTTGATAGCAGCCTGCTTCCAGCCTACTTTAGCCATGATGAAATTGATTTTGTTACACAGGCTAACTCTCCAGAAGATGCATTTTTTTCACTTTGGACTAAAAAAGAGGCTTTACTCAAGTGCGTAGGTATTGGTATCACTCACATTGAACTAGCAAATCTTGAAGTCTTAAACAACACTATCATTTATCAACAAAAGCCATATCGCTTTTATGAGATTGATGCTGGGCATCTTTATATGGCTCATGTTTGCATAGAAGAAGCCTAGCGGCGAGCTAGATTACCGACGATTAACAGACTCTAAATCTTTTAAATTTAAACTCCTCAATTTTGGGGCTAATTTCGCTGTTACACCCACTACGGTAAGCGTCATTAATCCACCGAATATCACAGATGGCACCAAGCGCATTAGTTTTGCAGCTAAACCAGATTCAAAAGCACCTAGTTCGTTAGATGAGCCAATGAAAATCCCATTGATTGCGGATACTCTTCCACGCATTGCATCAGGTGTTGCGAGCTGCATAATGGTGGTGCGGATAACCACAGAGACGCCATCAAACACCCCAGATAGTAATAGTAGAAAAAATCCTACCCAAAAATAAGGGTTAAGGGCAAAGCTAATGATACACAAACCAAACCCAGCTACCGCGCCCAACAGCCAGCGTCCAGCATGTTGGCCAATAGCGTGCCTAGCTAAATAAACGCCTGTAATAATGGCGCCTATGGCAGGCGCAGCGCGTAGTATGCCGAGTGCCTCAGGCCCCGCGTGATAAACCTTGCTTATAAACACGGGCAATAGTGCGACTGCGCCGCCAAATAATACAGCGAACATATCCAATGCCTGCGCACCAAACATGACTTGATTGCTAAATACGAAACGTAAGCCCTCTGCAATACTCTTGAAAATAGGCGCGCTTTCAGCTGGTGGAGGTTCTTTTACTTTGAGTGAAAGCAATGCACAGGCTGCACCAACACACAATATCGTAGCGACTATATATGCTGTTGTTTTGTTAGCATAGCCAACTAATAAGCCACCCATTGCGGGCCCCAATACTAAGCCCGTTTGAAATATTGCACTACCTATTCCAGAAGCTTTTGCATAATCATCACGCGGTAAAACTAAGGCAAATAATGTGCTGTAAGTTGGTGCGATAAATGCGCGTGCAATACCATTAAATGCTATGGAAGCGTAAATCCAGCCTAGCGTGCCAGCATTGAATACGCCTGCAGCAATCAGTGCGAGTACGATAGCATTTGCGCACAACATCACCGCGGCAAGCACACCAAATAGGCGTCTTGAGTAATGGTCGACTAAATACCCAGCAAATAAAGCACTGCTCATGTAAGGGATGACTTCAGCTAAGCCGATTAAACCTAGCGATAGTGCGTCATGTGTGAGTTCGTAAATATGCCATCCAACAACAACCGCCATAATTTGATAGGCAAGTACAATTTGTAGTCGAAATGCGAGTAGTTTTGTAAAAGCATGCTGGTGGTAATGAAATATTGGGTTTTTAAGAAATTGCAATTGAAGCCTCAATAATATTTTTTGTCGGAGCTTAGCCGTTGTTTTAATGCGTTGCTGAATGTTTACATATCGTCGCACTCGCGTGCGTGAAGGTGAAAATGGTAATTAAGGTTGTTAAGCGCAACCCTTATTTAGTAGCTCGATTTAATACCACCACTCAATGCTGGTTTTAAATCAAACGCGATACAGATACGCTCTTCATTGGCTGTGTAAGAAAGCGTCCGATGAAATAGCGAAGAAGGAAAAAGCACAATATCGCCCACGTTTGGCATGACGATACTTACAGGAAAATCATTTTGTGTGTGTGGTGCAATAATCGGGTAATCATCACCGTGGTTACCATATTCAAATGCACCTTCATTTATTGTTTGTTTGTTGATTGGCATTGCCAAATATACCGCCCCGCTAATCCAGCCAATTTCATGTATGTGTGAGCTTAAATGCCCCCCTTGGCGCATTTTGACATACCACGAGCTAGTAAATTCTAACTCGGATGGAAATGATTGAATCAACTCGCAATTAGCTCCTAAATTACTATCGGAAAACTTGTTTTTGTAGTGGATAAACTCTAGTTTAACCAACTCAGCCAAGGCTCTAAAAGAAGCTTCCGGTCGTTTAAACAGATTGCCTGCTGACTGTTTGCCATCATGCAACATGCCTTGTTTACGCTCGGCAATATTGGCGTTATTAATATCATGTAACAAGCTTTTTAGTAGGGTGCTATTGGGTTCAGCTAGCTGTGGAATTGCTTGCTGATAGACAAAGTCGAGCGGGTTTTTACAAAAATTATAAGGGTCAGGCTCATTAAAATTAATGCTGTAATGTGTAGATAAAGTCCCAATAAAAGGTGCGATATGTTTACCTGCTTGCATCAGCATGTCACGCTTAATTTTAAACTCGGCAAAGCGCTCGGCTTTATATAAGCAATATAGGCTACGGGCTTGCCAATCATCCAATTGCGAACGTTCAAAATACGGAATCGCTTCATTAAACCCTTTGGCTAAGTATAAAAATTCTGCCATATTGTAATTGGCATTTGCATGTTGCGGGTTGAGACCTAATGTCTTTTGATAATATTTAACTGCTAAATCCATGTTACCTTGATCGCGTAAAGTTTCGCCTAGGTTGTTATAGGCATCTGCATACTTTGGGTATAGCTGAATGGCCTTTTCATAGCTAGTGATAGCATCTTCGAGCCGCCCTTGGTCGCGCAAGGCGGTGGCTAAATTAAAGTAACCACCTGCATCAGGTTGAATACTAATAGCCTTGCGGTAATTGGCCACAGCCTCTTCAAGCTTGCCTTGCTTTTGAAGTAAAGTGCCCAAGTTGCCGTAAGCTTCAAAAAACTTAGGATTTAATCCAATGGCCTTGCGATAGCTAGCTGCAGCGGCATCAAGCTCTCCGGTGTTGGTCAACACAATACCTAAATTAAAGTGCAAGTCTGGTGTATTTGGTTGCAAGCGTAAGGCATTGCGGTAGCTTATAATTGCTTGTTCTGGTTTACCTAAGCCATCACTGGCAATGGCTAATACATGATGCAAAATAAATGTATTGGGATAGCTGTTAATTAAATTGAGGGCAAGGGTTTCCGCTTGCGCTAAATGCCCGTTATTGAGCAAATTAATCAAGGGCTGAATCTCACTATTGCTAGCTTGTTTATTTGAAGTTTTTTGCATATAAGGAGTGAGTTTATTTGTTTTGTAATCTAAGGGCCATCTCGCGTAAAAACTGCATAGCAACGCCTGGCTCATCTGTCAGTAAAGTTTCAATTTGTTCTGGGTAGATCACAATAATTTCAGAGGTTTTAGAACTAACAACCGCATCTGAAATGGTAGGGCTCTTAGTTAGCGATGCCATCTCACCAAAATAATCACCCGCTTCTAAATGCCTAATCACATTACTTTTTTGCACTAAATCCACTGTGCCACCTGCTATATAATAAATCTTATGTTCGGTATTGCCTGTTTCAAATACAGTGTCGCCAGCATGTAAAGTAATGCCGTAACGTTTGACTAAAGTTTCTTTATAAAAGGGAATATTAATAGAGTGACTATCAAATAACCCTTTAAGTAATAACATGTCTTTTTTACGTAAAGTGGCAATTAATTCTGTACCTAATAAAAATACCACAAAATTAAAATATAGCCATGTAATAGCGATGAACATAGTTTTCATGCTACCAAATACCGCGCCATAATCTTGGTCAACAGATAAAAATAATCCAAAAGCTGGGCGTACCAGTAGCCACAATAAAGCGGTAAAGAATGAGCCCATGAGTAGGTGCTGCAAGACTACGCGCATTGGGAAAAATAAGCGATAAAATATAGCCATCAATAAAGTAGTAATTACAATTGAGCTTGCTGCACCAATAAGCTCTAGCCACACCGCAGGTAATAATCGCCCTAAAAATAGGATGATTTTTTCAATTGCTAAGCCAGCAAAAGTAAACACAAATAATAAAATTAAAATGCCTAACACGGCAAAAATATCTTTCAATTTGCGTTTGATAAATGAGGGTGCTTCAATAAGCGATGAAATAGTGTAAAAGGCTGAGCGCATTGCCCCCGCTAATGGCGTAACTGTCCAAAGTAATAAAAATAAGCCAACGGCACCCCACGCCGCCTTTTGGCGAGATGCAGCGTATACCTCAGTCATAATGCTACTGCTAAAGTCAGGCACTAAGTTCCCCGTTAAAATGGCTAACTTTACAATGGCATAATCAGAGGAAGTCACTAAATGACTTAACAAAAAGAAAATCAGTAAGACCATCGGAATAAGTGCAAATAATGCATAAAACGAGAGTGATGCGGATAGCCCAAGCAAATTGTGTCGTGAAAAACCTTTAAACGTCTCTTGCAAAACAAACAGTGGCGTTTTATAACGTTGCTTCGCCACAGCCTCAAGCGAAGATGCTAATGCTGGGTGATTTACAAATTGCTTAATTTGCTGCAATTTTTCTTGATGGCTTTTGAACGACAAAGAGTTGAAGCCCTTTAAGTGAATAACAAATTATACCAGTTGCTTAAATTTTTCCGTTGCGGCTACTAAAGCAGATGTGATGCCAGGTTCCATGGCAGAGTGTCCAGCATCTGCCACCATATGTAGCTCGGCTTGTGGCATCATTAATGAAAGCTCCCAAGCCGTTTGTGGTGGGCACACCATGTCGTAGCGACCTTGCACAATCACTGTTGGGATGTGCGTTAAGTTGGCCGCTTGTTTCAGCAATGCGTCACCATCCACAAAACAGCCATGCTTAATATAATGCATTTGTACACGAGCACGTGCTTGCTCAATTAGGTTTTCATCAACTGTTGGGGATGGGCCAACACTGTCTTTAGTTTCCTTGCTTATAGTTTCTTCGCTTGGCGGAGTATGCATTAAACGTAAAATACTCCCTTCAAAGGCATTCCAGCGTCTAGATGCGGTAACACTTATGTTGACATCATCTGAAAATACCAAATTATAGTAAGTATTAAAAACATTATCCTGTAAATGCCCTGGTAGATAGCTAACGAGCTGCTGCCAATTTTCAGGATAAAAATGTTTGACTTCACCCAAAAACCAGTCTAATTCACTTTGACGGCTTAAAAATATGCCACGCAATATTAAGCCATGTACGAGGCTACTATACTGCGTAGTGTAAGCCAACGCTAAAGTGCTGCCCCATGAGCCACCAAATACCAGCCATTTATCTATATTAAGATGTAAACGTAATGCTTCAATATCAGCGACTAAATCAGGCGTTGTATTATGCTTTGTGCAACCTAAAGGTCTACTTCTGCCACAACCGCGTTGATCTAATAAAATAATACGATAGTGTTCCGGATCAAAAAAACGTCGCTGAGAAGGATTGCATCCACTACCTGGGCCACCGTGCAAAAATACAACAGGTTTTCCATCAGGATTTCCGCACTCTTCAAAATATATTTCATGTGAATTTGTAACTTTTAGCCAATCTTTATGATAAATATCGAGTTCTGGATACAAATTGTAGGGTGTTTGTAACAACATTTAAAATTGTGCTTTCTATATGATTTTATTCAATATTTTTGTTAAGATTGCCATGCTCAACAAGGCTAAGTCAACAATAATTACAAAATATGTTAACAAATTGTAACAAAAGTATTGCAATTCGTATTTGACTGTACTAATATGACATATGCACATGAAAATGATGCAGAAAGTAATTAAAAAGTTAATGTGAAATTGCTTGGTTTGAGTATTTATACAACAATTTTTTAGATTATTTTTACACAACCCTTAGTAGTATAACTTTGGAGATAAAAATGCAAGTTAACAAAATTAAGCTAGCTTTAGGCTTAGTAGCTGGTTTCACATTGGCAATGCCAATGTTAGCTTCAGCTGCAGCTGACCAAGAAGCGGCAATGAAAGACGCTAACAACTGGGCTGGTCCACGTGGTAACTACACAAACCAAGCTTACAGCCAATTAGGTCAAATCAACAAAGGAAACGTAAAAAACCTTAAAGCAGCATGGACATTCGCTACTGGTGTAAACCGTGGTCATGAAGGTTCGCCTGTTGTTGTTGGCAACATGATGTACGTTCACACAGCATTCCCTAATAATGTATACGCATTAAACTTAGATGACAACCAAAAAATCGTTTGGTCATATTTCCCAAAACAAGATCCATCAGTACAAGCTGTTCTATGTTGCGATAACGTTTCACGTGGTTTAGGCTATGGCGACGGTAAAATTTTCTTACAACAAAATGATGGTACTTTAATCGCTCTAGATGCGAAAACTGGTTCTAAAGTTTGGGATGTTAAAAACGTCGATCCAAAAGTCGGCGCTACAAACACAAATGCTCCACACGTAATTAAAGATAAAGTATTAACTGGTTGTTCAGGTGCTGAGTTCGGTGTACGTTGCTTTATTGCTGCATATAACATCAAAGATGGTTCTTTAGCATGGAAAGCGTTTTCAACTGGCTCAGATAAAGACGTATTAATTGGTGATGATTTTAACAAAGCAAACCCACAATACAGCGCATTATCAGTTTACCAAGACGTAAATGGTGGTAACAAACAAGGTGGTTCTTTTGCAGCAATTAAAGATATTAAAGGCGGCGAAAAAGAACTAGGTACACGTACATGGTTAAAACCACAAGCAGTTAAAGACGGTTGGCAAAATGGCGGTGGATCTGTATGGGGCTGGTGGCCGTATGATGCACGTACAAACTTAGTTTATTACGGCACAGGTAACCCTTCAGTATGGAATCCAGATGTCCGTCCAGGTGATAACAAATGGTCTATGACTATTTTTGCTCGTGACTTAGATACTGGTATTGCTAAATGGGGCATGCAAATGACTCCACACGATGAGTGGGATTACGATGGTATTAACGAAGTTATCTTATTTGATAAAGGCGCTAAAACATATGCATGGCACCATGACCGTAACGGCTTCATCTACACATGGGATGCTAAAGACGGTACACTAGTTTCAGCTGAAAAAGTACACCCATTTGTAAACTGGGCGTCTGGCGTTGATTTGAAAACAGGCGTTCCTGCTAAATTAGCAACTGCTTCAACTCACCAAGATTACAACGCTAAAGGTGTTTGCCCAGCTGCGTTGGGTACTAAAGATCAACAACCAGCTGCTTACTCACCAAAAACTGGTTTAATGTACACACCACTTAACCACGTTTGTATGACATACGAGCCAGTTGAGTCTAAATATGTTGCTGGTCAACCATGGGTTGGTGCTACTTTAACTATGTTTGCTGGTCCTGATGGTGTTATGGGTGGCTTCGGTGCTTATGATCCAATGACTAACAAAAAAGTTTGGTACAACAAAGAGAAATTCTCTGCTTGGGGTGGTGCTTTAACAACCGCTTCAAACTTAGTATTCTACGGTACTCTTGATCGTTGGTTAAAAGCTGTTGATGCACAATCAGGTAAAGAGCTTTGGAAATTCCAAGTTGGTTCTGGTGTGATTGGCAATGCATTCACATACGGTCACAAAGGTAAACAATACGTTGGCACACTATCAGGTATCGGTGGCTGGGCTGGCGTTGCGATGAACCTTGGTATGACTAACCCAACAGATGCTTTAGGCGCTGCTGGTGGTTATGCTGAACTAACAAAATACAACGCGGCTCCTGGCGGCGGTGCATTGAATGTATTTAGCCTATAATTAAGTCGTAAGAAGTAATTAGAAACTATCTACTAGTTAGTAAATTAGACACCCCGATTAGTCGGGGTGTTTTTTTATATACTTGTACAGTTAGTTTATGTTGATCAAGCAGATGTTTTAAGTTTTGGCGTATTTCTAAAAATAAAGTGATCTTTAGAACTTTTTATTTTTAGCTGTACTCTATGTAATATGTAACTAAAAGTTACAGAACTGCTAAAGCTATTACGACGGCAGTTAAAATAATGATTTTATGAAGAGGAATCAAGGATGTTGAAAAATATGAAGCAATTAGATGCTTTGAAAAAACTGGGCTTGGCCGCTTGTTTAGCCGTAACATCGCATTTAGCAATTGCTGAAGAAGTAGAGATCCCCACTCTTAATGCAGATGAAGGTCGTATTGGCGAAGTTAGGCGAGTTCCCGATTTCAAAGAGTTCAAAGTATGTGCTGACCCAGACAATATGCCTTACTCAAACGTAAAGTTAGAAGGTTTTGAAAATAAAATTGCTGCACTACTAGCAGCTGATTTAGGTAAACCAATTGCGTATACATTTGCTTATGATAGACAAGGTTTTTTGAGAAATACCATTAATGCAAATCGCTGCGATATCATTATGAGTACCACGTCGGATAATGATGCTATGCGAACTTCTAAACCATATTACCGCACTGGTCATGTGTTCATTTGGCGTAAAGAAAGTGGCTACAACATAACTAATTGGGATTCACCTGATCTTAAAAAAGGCTTTATTGGTGTAATTGATAAAAGCCCAGCAACTATTCCATTGAATGAACATAATTTAATTGGTAACTCACGACCATATCGTCAACAGCGTGATTTGAACTTACCACCAAGCTTTGTAGTGGATGATTTGGTAAAGGGCGATATTGATATTGCTATTTTATGGGGTCCAATAGGCGGATATTTCGCTAAACAAGCAAAAATTCCTTTAGTAGTTGTACCAGTACCGGAATATGAAGATGTGAATGCAAAAGGTAAAGAGTTTTGGAATATTTCTGTTGGTGTTCGTAAAAAAGACAAAGAACGCTTGGCAATTATTCAAGAAGCGCTTGACCGTAACCAAGATAAAATTTTCAAAATATTAGATGATTATGGTATTCCACACGTACCAGTAATTGATGGCGATAGCTTGGAAAAAATATATCGTAAAGATATGAAAGAAATAGAGAAATCTCAAACTACACATGGTGCAATACTTCCAAAAAGTTAGTAAAATAGAGAACTTTTTTTTGTAATAAATGATCAGAATATTATGAACATAGGTCAACCAATTAAATAAAGAGTCGTTAAATGCATATAGGCTGGTTAAATTTTTGTAATGGATGAATTGCACATCCAAGTAAAGTCAATGAGTAGGATTTAAAGTAAATAAACTAGGAGAAATCATGTTAGGTAATAAAGCATTAAAATCAACGTTATTAGTTTCAATGTTGTCATTAGCAAGTGTGGTTTTTTCTGCACAATCTAACGCTGCACAAACATTTGTAACAACACAAGACGGCTCACCTTTGACTATTCCAGCGGAATTATTTGATACGTCAGCAGCAAAGGAATTTTTAGAAACAGGAAAGAATATCTATATTGGTAATGCTGAAGCACAAGCACGAGGTCACAAAATCTTTAATTTATATTCTTGTACACAATGTCATGGACCTGAAGCTAAAGGTCAAGTTGGTCCAGGCTTAATTGGTCCAACATTTAGATATGATAAAGATGCCACCAACAAAGGTATGTTTGAAACTGTTTGGCATGGTACAAACGGCGGTATGGGTGCTAAAGGCATTGGCTTAATGGATGCAACTGATGCTAGTAACGGTTTAACACCTGATGAATTGTTAAAAGTTATTTCTTGGATACGGGCTCAAGGTGGCGTAACTGGCAACTAATTTTTAGATACTTTCAAGCAATTCAAAGCTATTAAATACCTTTTTTAGGTTTTATAAATCAAAAAGGCTACTGTATAATTACAGTAGCCTTTTTGATTTATTGTGTAAGTTTTATTAATAATTATATGAAAGTATGGTGATGCAAATGAAACAGCTGAAGATGAGTTTAATACTCGCATTAATGGTAATTGCATTAGTAGCTTGCAACGAAAAAGCCAAGCCAGCAGCTGGTTCAACTGCCGCAGCAGCTGATGTTCCTGCAGTAGCATTTGTTACAACACAAGATAGTTCTCCACTCACAATTGATAAGGCATTATTTGATACGCCAGAAGCAAAACAATTTTTAGCAACAGGTAAAAACCCGTATATTGGTAATGTTGATGCTCAAGCAAAGGGTAAGAAAATATTTAATTTATATTCATGCACTCAATGTCATGGCCCAGAAGCAAAAGGTCAGGTTGGTCCCAATTTAACTGGGCCAGACTTTCATTATCCAAAAAATGCAACAAATAAAGGCATGTTTGAAACTGTTTGGCATGGCACAAACGGCGGTATGGGCGCCAAAGGGATTGGCTTGATGGACCCAACAGATCCAAAAAATGGTATTACACCAGATGAATTATTGAAAATAATCGCTTGGATACGTAGCCAAGGTACAGTTAACGGCAACGATGCTTAATTTTTTAAAATAAACAATTTTAAATTATCTAGTTAGGATATATGCAAGTCATAAACCAAGAAATGAAAGCAGCTGACAAAAACCTACATCACATTGTTATAGTTGGTGGTGGAGCAGGTGGCTTAGAGCTTGCTACGCGCCTAGGTAACTCACTAGGGCGTAAAAATAAAGCGGCGATTACGCTAATTGATAGATCTCGTACTCATGTCTGGAAACCACTACTGCATGAAATCGCAGCTGGAAGCATGAATCCAGAAAAACATGAGCTTGATTACATGGCCCAAGCACATTGGCATCATTTCCGCTTTAGGCTAGGCAGCATGGATAGTTTAGATAGAACGAAAAAAGAAATATCTATTACGCCATTTTTTGATGAGTACGGTATTGAGATTATCCCAAGACGTACATTTACTTATGATACGTTGATCATTGCAGTTGGAAGTACCACAAACGATTTTGGTATTAAAGGTGCAAGCGAGCATTCAATCGCGTTGGATACTCAAGATCAGGCTGAAAAATTCCACCGCCATTTGCATAACGCCTTGGTGCGTGCGCAAACGCAGGTAGATCCAGTGCAAGCTGGTCAGCTTGAGGTTGTAATTGTTGGTGCAGGAGCCACAGGAGTTGAGTTGGCTGCCGAATTACATAAAGCAACACGAGAATTAGCTGCTTATGGGCTTGATAAAATTGATGCGGATCGAGATGTAAAAATTTCTCTGATTGAGGCAAGTGACCGTGTACTTCCAGCATTACCTCCCAAGTTGTCACATTCTGTAGACCTAGAGTTACGTAAACTCCGCGTGCATTTGTATACGGGTGAGCGTGTTACTGAGGTGACAGAAAAGGGTATTTATACCCATAGAGATCGATTTATTCCGTCTGCTTTAGTAGTATGGGCGGCAGGCATAAAAGCGCCAGATTTTCTGAAAAATTTGGATGGTCTTGAGGTTAATCGGATTAACCAACTTATAGTGACGCAAACATTGCAAACTACCTTGGATGATAATGTATTTGCTTTTGGTGATTGCTCTGCATGCCCTTGGCTTGGACATGATGGAAATGTTCCGCCGCGTGCTCAAGCAGCTCATCAACAGGCGTCATTGTTAGTTAAAACCATGAAGGCGCGTGTTGCAGGTAAAGCAATTTTACCTAATTATAGTTATCGCGATTATGGTTCATTAGTTAATCTAGGTCGCTACACTACGGTAGGTAATTTGATGGGTGCACTTTCTGGCACTACTATGTATATTGAGGGGTCGATTGCGCGCATGATGTATAAATCACTTTATCAGATGCATTTGATGACATTACACGGTTTTACAACTGTATTATTGCAAAATATTGCACGCATTATTACACGCAGAAGTGAGCCTCAAGTTAAGCTTCACTAAAATAATGATGCTTAGTTATTAAGGATACTTAGTGAACAGTAGCACAATAAAAAAGACAGATTTATCTGTCTTTTTTATTGTTGGCGCGCTCAAATTTGAAGTGCAACATTTTTCGAAGGAAAATGATGCATGGGAAATTACAAACAATTCAGTATTGAAGAACGCAGTGTTATTCAGGCGCAGTTAACATTAGGGTTTAAGCCTAGCTGGATAGCCGTTGGATTGGGTCGATCTGTTTCGACGATTGGCCGAGCTTCGCTGCAATGG
>JACMMS010000024.1 GCA_014378915.1 Methylophilaceae bacterium | reverse complement strand
TCCTGATGCATGCGCCCATAGTCAGGCTGAACAAATGTGGGTGGTTTCTGGGGTACTGCCAATAACTGCCGCTCAAGCGTTGCTTCATCCTGGTCTTGTATGGCAGACCAATCCAGGCCTGCGATGACCGCAAGCCCAATGTACTTGGTAACGACGCCTTTGGACATACCTAAAGCTGCAGCGATTTGTGCGTGTGATAGCTTGGCTTCAAGCTTCAGACGCAGGACTTCTTTTATTTTACGCATAGTAATCCTTCGTGCGGGCATGCAGTTTCCAGACAAAAAAGTCTGGAAGCGTACCCGCTTAGGTGGCTAATATGCGTAATATCATTTCAATGCGATTTGCGGCCATTATGGCATCGTGACCGCTGATTATGGTCTGACCCAAAAATCGGTCACGATAAACCGTTTTGGCTGGTCACGATGGGCCATAATCACTGGTCACGTTGGACCGTTTTGACTAGTCACGATAGGCCATAATACCCACCATCGAACGCACTTTGGAACAAGATAGTGAATGTATCGATGTTTTGCAGCAAATTACTAGCTGCAGAGGCGCTATAAACGGCTTGCTGGGAGTGGTTCTAGAAGATCACATCAGCACACACTTGGTCGATGCCGAAGGCGAGGCTGGTGGAGACCGTGGCGATGCGCGTGAGCAATTAATCGATGTTGTACATAGTTATTTAAAGTGAGAGTGTAATGAATGATTTTTATGATGCCCCATTTAGGGCAAGCCATGACCACGTATTTCTGGGTACTGGTCATGAAAAAAATGAGCGAAAGACTTGTGCTGTGATCGCATTATGTAGCGTGATGATGATTGCTGAGATTGTCGGCGGCAGTATGTTCGGCTCGCTAGTCCTAGTGGCTGACGGCCTACATATGTCCACACATGCAGGTGCTATGTTGATTGCTGCGCTTGCCTACACGTATGCCCGCAAGCATGTTAACGATCAGCGCTTCGTATTTGGGACGGGTAAGCTGGGGGAACTTGCCGAGTTTAGTAGTGCAATAATATTAGCAATGATTGCCCTATTGATTGGCTACGAAGCGATTGCGCGTTTTATGTCGCCTGTACCAATCCACTTTGTCGAGGCAATCCCCATTGCTGTGGTTGGGTTAATGGTCAATATCATAAGTGTTTGGTTTTTGAGCGGCGGATGTCATCATGACCATAGTCATGGTCACGATAACGGCGACGAGGAAGAACACTCTGAAGAGCTGCAATATATCAATACGCCAGCAGGATCACTATCTCTCTCCATTTTTGAAGATGGTATTCCACCTGTGTTTAGAATTCAGCAGGATTCAAAAGAGGCAGTGCTAGCAGCACATGATGTAACTGTGACTTCTATTCGTTTGGATGGTAAGCGTCAAATATTTAACTTTGAAGAAAAGTTGGGGTTCCTTGAGTCGACAACCTAGATTCCAGAGCCACACGGATTCAATGTATCAATCAAGGCACCGGGCAGTGAACACTACGTTACTTTTGAAGAACATGCACACGGTGATGACGACAAAGAATTAGATATGCGAGATCACAATATGCGTGCAGCTTATATTCACGTGATTGCCGATGCGGCCGTTTCAGTAATGGCCATCATCCGTCTGATTCTTGCAAAGGCGTTCGACTGGCTGTAGATGGATCCGTTAGCTGGCATCGTCGGTGTACTAGTGATTGCTAACTGGTCATATGGCTTAATGCGCGATACAGGTGCAATGTTGTTGGATGTCAATCAGGATAACAAGATGATTGGTAAAGTTCGCTCTGTTATTGAAATGGCGGGCGATAAGCTGTTAGATTTGCATGTTTGGCGCCTTGGCCCTGGTCATTTTGGTGCTTTGGTTTCCTTGGTTTCCTTGGTTACAAGGGATAAAAATAGGGATCCCGCGTTCTATCTCGCTTCATTGGTTCAGATCAAAGGTCTCTCACACATCACTGTTGAAGTGAATGCCTATCAACAATTAGCCGTATGAGCATTAAATCGCCATGTGTCGATAAATGAAGGTTCGAAGGAAAAACCGGATTATGTGTCGGTTGCTAACGTACGCTGATCGAATGTCGAGAGTGGGTTAAGATGAAGGATAATCGCCGACATCAGATAATACGAGATCGCCCTAGACCTGAGGCAAAATTGATGGAACGACGTCTGATTGCAAAGCCGGCTATCCACAGTAACCTAGATGATTAGAATTACGTTAGTCAGCGGTAAGTTTATCGATTCGATTCAATGGATTATTAGATATTCCTTATTTTTTAGGAGACAATAACGAATTATTTAATAAGGACAATCTTGTGATACTAAGAACAACTGCGGTTCTAGGAGACTAATTAGATCCCAATACTGATTATCTTGACTTACTTGAGTCAAATCCAAAGTTACAACTTTTGTATGTTCACAAACCCCTACCTTCGTTGCCAGATGCAAGTTTCTCTGCTGTTTATTGAATCAATAGTTTCTATATCAAGCGAGATTATTCATTGGTCAGGATGCTACCAAAACTTAACCAAAAGAAATAAATTTAATATAAAAAAGGAATTTTGATGTTTAGAAGTCACTTGGAATCACATAAATCAGAGCGAATTGGCTGGCTTAGAGCCGCTGTTTTAGGCGCTAATGATGGCATTATCTCTGTAACTAGTTTGATTGTAGGTATTGCTGCATCAGGTGCTTCAGAAAACAGTATTTTACTTACTGGAATAGCTGGCACTGTAGCTGGAGCAATGTCAATGGCAGCAGGTGAATACGTATCTGTTCAGTCACAGTTTGACACAGAGTCTGCAGATATTGAAAGAGAGCGGCATGAATTACATACTCAACCAGAGCATGAGCTTGAAGAGCTAACCGCAATTTATATGAGCAGGGGTCTCGATCATCATTTAGCAAGACAGGTTGCAGAGAAGCTTATGTTAACTGATGCTCTTGGGGCACATACTCGCGATGAGCTTGGTATTTCAGAAACATTAAGAGCAAGGCCATTGCAAGCTTCAATTGCTTCAGCAACCTCTTTTACGATTGGAGCATTGGTGCCAATTGCAACGGTTTTATTAACACCTTTAAACTTGATTACTGAAGTCTTAACAGCAAGTGCACTTATTACTTTATTCGTTCTTGGCGGAACTGCTGCTTATGTAGGTGGAGCTTCTATATTTAAAGGAGCCCTGCGTGTTTCATTCTGGGGAGCGATTGCAATTGGTGTAACTGCGGGCGTAGGTGCTTTATTTGGTACCAAGACATGATACTTAGTCCTCAGCCGATTGGTTAGGAGGCATTCCCATGTCATCTTTGGGTCATTATTAAACTACTTCAGATCGACGACACGTTGCCTTATGCAGAAACTAAAATTTAACAAATTATAAATAATATTTAAATTTAACATTTGCTTGACATTATTTCTATATTTATAGATCCATAGAATAAATGAACATAAAATTAGCAGTTTTACAACTTTCATCAATCACTCAAGAAGCGCGTTTAGAGAGATTTAGATTACTTGTCCAAGCTAGTTCAGAAGGTATGCCAGCATGACGCATTGGTGAAAATCTACAAATTCCAGCCAGTACATTTTCATTTCATCTTAAAGTTGAATCATGCTGGCTTATAAATTCACGTCAAGCCAACCGATTCATTTACTACTCGGCTAATCATGAAGCCATGAATGGTTTACTACTAGCCTACCTTACAGAAAATTGCTATGGTGGTGCGGAAGTATGTGGTCCTGAGTCAACTTGCAGAACTGAGCTGGGTCCGATTTAGTAGAGGGCAAGTCATAAGAGTTATGCTGCAATTTGACTGCACAAAGTGTGTCCAAATCAGCCGCGTATTGGAAGAAGACGTCCGCGCTAAGTTTAACGCATCTCAGCATTTTAGTGGGTATCCATCCATCAAGCACGGATTTTACATCATGCGTCAGTCTGTGAAATGTTAAAGCTGACAGGTAGCTTTGGATATAATTCTGCCGCTCACACTTGATTTACGAGAGAATATTTTGCCCGAATTATACCATTAAGCTTATTAGAAAAGATTCGAACCAGGGCCCAGATTCATCACCTCGGGCGCATCAATTACTAATAAAAGTGGCACTTGTTTCAGGTAGTTAACTATTATGTTATCTATTGATACTTTATGAATTAATGCTCCATAACTGCCTTTTATGGTTGCAGAATGATCATTCAGTACAATTCATCCTCCAGAAAATATTAAGTAATTTTATTTTAGATTTTAAGTTTTTTTTAGTAACTCTGAAAAAATTCATAACAGCTTTCAATAATCTTTCTATTTTTAGCGAATATTAATTGGGATTTTAAATAATTGTAATCGGTCATGCAGTTAGATTAAAAAATTTATGTGTAATTCAATCTCTGAAATCGTAAGGTATAAAGGTCACGTCTCACACTACCGTTATCAAACATGTAAATGTAGCGCAAGCGATTGGATGTAAATGATTTTAAAGCGGAACTCGAAGGACGATTTAGAATCCCTCGCTATCCGCCATTAAGTAGCTATAATATATTGTTTTATATAGGTATTAGTAAATTATATTTTTTCAGTTCTTGAGACCGTTCATAATTCTGTGTAACTGCCATTAAAGCGCCACTCTATCGCTGCCAAACATCACAGCCAACTGACCCAACGCCAACCCCCAATCACGCACAGGCATCGTCCATTTACTGGCAATTCGGTGTGCGTTTAAG
>JACMMS010000023.1 GCA_014378915.1 Methylophilaceae bacterium | reverse complement strand
TATGCGTGGCGACAAAAGTGCCTTTACCTTGACGACGAATTAAAATATTTTCACCAGCCAAACTATCAATGGCTTTACGCACTGTTCCTTGGCTTACTTTAAAGCGTCCAGCCAAATCAATTTCGCTTGGAATCATCTCGCCAGGACGCCATTCACCGCCAATTAAGCTTTGCGTAAGCAACACTTTAATTTGGTCATATAGCGGTCTGTAATTAGGTGAATTGCTTTTATCTATCATAATGGTTGTTGTAAGGCAGTGACAAATAGATTGAAATACAATTAAAACATAAGCACTAAAAATAGTCTAGTAAATTATATCTTATAAAAGACATATCTTATATAAGACATAAGATATTTGTTGACACATTAAGAAAGCTGTCTATATAATAAATCCGAAGAAGCTAATACAATAAAAATAGTGCTGCAAAATAAACTTAAATAATTTGAACCCTATTAGTAAAATCCATTGAATAGAATAATTCATTACAAAGCTAAATTTATGGAAAATTACTTTCGCCCGCGTCGGTCGATGCTCTACGTGCCAGGCTGCAATACGCACTATTTAGAGCGAGCACGCACATTACCCACGGACTCGGTTATCCTAGACTTAGGCGACCCTATTCTGATTGAATGTAAAGAAGCGTCACGCGATAACATTGTAAAATATGTAATAGAAGGCGGTTATGGCTCACGTGAAGTGGTGGTACGCGTTAATGATTTGGACTCAATTTGGGGTCAGGACGACATTAAAGCGGTGGCTAATATTGGTGCCGATGCGATTCTATTTCCTAACATAGAATCAGGTGAAGATGTGTTAAAAGCGCTTTCATTGCTAGATGCTGCGGGTGGCAAGCATATGCAAATTATGGTGATGATAGAAAGTCCTATTGCCGTGCTAAATGCTAAAGAAATTGCCAGCGCATCTGACCGCATTGCATGTATGGTTACGGCAACGTCAGATTTAATTTCTCAGCTTCATGCACGTGTTACACACGAACGTTCAGCTATTTTAACGTCGTTGTCATTAGTAATTTTGGCTGCACGTGCCTATGGTCGCTGTGTAGTCGATGGTATTACTAGTGACTTTAAAAATATGTACTCTTTTGAATACGCATGCAGATTAGGTCGTGATATGGGCTTTGATGGCAAATCATTGGTGCACCCCGCTCAATTGCCATATAGCAATGATGCGTACACACCCAAAGCCTCTGAAATAGAGCATGCACGTGAGATTATTCAATCATTAAAAGCGGCCAATGAAGCGGGTCGTGGCACTGTGGTAGTAAATGATAAATTAGTAGAGCACCATCATGTAAGGGCAGCTGAACGCTTATTAAAACTTGGCGAAATGATTGCGAAACTAGAAGAAAGCTATTCATAAACATGTCTAATAGCAACTCAAAATTCAGCATTTCTAAAGTGAACCAAGGCAATTACTTCGAAGACTTTCGCTTGGGGGAGGTGGTTCACCACGCCACACCACGTACGATTGGCGAAGGTGAGTGCGCGCTATATATGGCACTCACTGGCTCGCGGCATTTATTACACAGTGGGCAACCAGTAGCGCAATCACTCGGCTATAAAGACCGTCCGGTTGATGATCTACTGGCATTTCACATCGCGTTTGGCAAAACTGTTCCTGATATATCAGTAAACGCTGTCGCTAACCTAGGTTACGCGGATGTGAGATTTTTGCATCCTGTTTATATTGGCGATACGCTGAGCACCAGTTCGAACGTGATTGGTTTAAAAGAAAACTCTAATGGCAAATCAGGCATTGTGTATGTGCGCTCAACTTGCATCAATCAGCTACATCAGACTGTATTTTCATGGGTACGCTGGGTGATGGTACACAAAAATAATCTAGACGCACCAGCGCCCGAGACTGTCGTACCTGAATTACTTACGTTTGTACCAGCAGACCAGCTAATACTGCCTTCGCACTTAGATACAAGAAAATTCGACACCACGCTGACTGGCGGTGCGCATTTATGGGATGACTATGAAGTAGGCGAGCGCATTGACCACCCTGCTGGCATGACAATTAGTGACACCGATCACACCTTGGCGACCAAACTATATCAAAACAATGCACGCCTGCATTTTGATGACGTAATGATGCAGCAAACTCCATTTAAAAGGCGGTTGATGTATGGGGGGCATGTGATTTCTGTATGCCGTGCTTTATCTTACGATGGCTTAGAAAATGCATTGGTGATTGTTGCGATCAATGGCGGGACACACTGTAACCCCAGTTTTGGTGATGACACCATCTATACATGGACTGAAGTATTAGACAAATGGACATTCGCTAATAAAAACGACATAGGCGCATTACGTTTACGTATGGTGGGCATAAAAAATATACAACCTACACAAATCAGTAACATTAAAGCTAACGGTGTTTATCACAACAATGTAGTGCTAGACCTTGATTACACTGTGCTGATGCCGAGAAAATCTTAAGCCAGAAAATTTAAAACAGAAAAGCCTAAAGAAATTTAAAAGTTAAGGAAATTAAAAGCCATGAGCTCAAATAAAATGCACCCTAATGATGCTTTGTTCGGTGGTGAAAAACCATTTCCACTTATCCCTGCCTGCGAACATTTTGCTGGTAGCGAAAAATTAATATTCAAAGCTTTAAGTTTGCAAGGTAGCCTAGGTGCAGTGTTTGACATCACTTGCGACTGTGAAGATGGCGCAGCTTCTGGCCAAGAACAAGACCACGCAGAGATGATAGTGCGCGTGCTAAATAGTGACGCTAACAAACACCGCATGGCTGGTGCACGCATTCACGATTACACGCACCCAGCATGGAAACTCGATATCGACATCCTAGTCGCTGGGGCAGGTGAAGTATTGAGTTACATCACTATTCCAAAATGCACGATGCTTGATCAAGCCAGTGAGATGATTGCCTATATTCAGCAAGTGGCTAAAGCTAATCACATCAGTCGGGAAATTCCAATTCATATTTTAATTGAGACACATGGCGCATTAAATCAGGTACATGAAATCGCTGCTTTACCTTGGCTGCAGGTTTTAGACTTTGGCTTAATGGATTTTGTCAGTGCCCACCATGGCGCCATCCCAGCAAGCGCAATGCGAAGCCCTGGGCAATTTGAGCATAAATTACTAGCCCGCGCAAAAGCTGAAGTGGTTTCAGCTGCATTAGCCAATGGTGTGGTTCCAGCACACAACGTGACTTTAGATTTAAAAAATGCAGAAACAACTTATTCTGATGCATACCGTGCGCGTCATGAGTTTGGCTTTATGCGTATGTGGAGTATCTACCCTACGCAAATTCAAGCCATTGTAGATGCGATAAAACCAAATTTTGATGAGGTATCAGACGCTGCTAGCATCTTACTAGCCGCGCAAGCCGCGCACTGGGGCCCTATTCAATATGCTGGTGAACTGCATGACCGCGCCACTTACCGTTATTTTTGGGAGATTCTGCAAAAGGCTAAATTGACTAACATGCCTATGCCCATTGAGGCGTTGCGAGCATTCTTTTAGTTTTATTCAGTCATTTTTATTATTAAGGTTTTCTCATGACGATCACTTCTGCAGGTGCAAGATTCCGCCAGGCGCTCATACTTGAAAAGCCTTTGCAAATTATCGGCGCAATCAATGCGTACCACGCGTTACTAGCGACACAAACTGGCTACAAAGCCATCTATCTTTCTGGTGGTGGCGTAGCAGCTGGCTCTTTAGGTGTGCCTGATCTCGGCATTTCAACATTAGAAGATGTGCTAATCGATGCGCGCAGAATAACTGATGCTACTGAAACACCATTGTTAGTAGATATTGATACTGGCTTT
The DNA here is from genome assembly GCA_014378915.1 of Methylophilaceae bacterium. GTDB lineage: Bacteria > Pseudomonadota > Gammaproteobacteria > Burkholderiales > Methylophilaceae > JACMMS01. The sequence continues at coordinate 30,695 of JACMMS010000023.1, read as the reverse complement.
GGTGGCGCATTTAATATTGTCCGCAGCATTAAAGCGATTATTAAAGCAGGCGCCGCAGCGGTTCATATTGAAGACCAAGTACAAGCTAAACGCTGTGGCCATCGTCCAAATAAAGCCATTGTTAGCTTAACAGAAATGGTAGACCGCATTAAAGCAGCCGCAGATGCAAAAACTGACCCTGATTTTGTCATCATGGCACGTACTGATGCCTTAGCCGTTGAAGGCTTACAGTCAGCCATTGACCGGGCCTGTGCTTGCGTTGAAGCTGGTGCCGACATGATTTTTCCTGAAGCGGTGACCGAGCTTGGAGTGTATAAACAATTTGCCGCTGCTGTCAAAGTGCCTGTATTAGCTAACATTACTGAATTTGGCTCTACGCCATTATTCACTGTCGATGACTTACGTAAAGCCGATGTGAGCATGATTCTATACCCACTTTCTGCATTTAGAGCCATGAACCAAGCTGCACTAAAAGTTTATGAAGGTGTACGTAAAGACGGTACACAACTCAATGTATTGGATTTAATGCAAACCCGTGCCGAGCTATATGAGCACTTAAATTATCACTCATATGAACAAAAACTAGATTCACTTTTCAAGCAAGAGCTGAACTAACTTTACTGTCATTCCCGCAAAAGCGGGAATGACAGTTTGCAACGGTTATGGAGGAGATTAAGTATGGAAGCAGCAATCATTGAACCTAAAAAGAAAAAGGGTGTTGCACTTGCTGGCGTTTCAGCTGGTACAACCGCCATATGTACCGTGGGTCATACTGGCAATGACCTACATTACCGCGGCTACGATATTATGGAATTGGCGAAGTCTGCAACATTTGAAGAAGTCGCCTATCTATTGATTCATGGCGAGTTGCCAAATCAGAAGCAACTTAACGAGTATCACCAAAAGTTAAAAACGCTACGCGGTTTACCAGCCGCACTAAAAACAGTGTTAGAACAAATTCCAGCTAGCGCTCATCCAATGGATGTAATGCGCACCGGCTGCTCGATGCTTGGCATACTAGAACCAGAGAATGCAGACCGCAACATTGATGCAGCGAAAGCATTAGGCGATAGATTAGTTGCCTGCTTTGGCTCTATCTTGTTGTATTGGTATCACTTTAGTCACAGCAATAAGCGTGTGGAAGTTGAAACCGACGACGACTCAATTGCTGCTCACTTTCTGCATGTATTGCATGGTAAGGCACCATCTATTTTGCATATCAAAGCCATGAACACCTCTTTGGTGTTATATGCAGAGCACGAATTTAACGCATCAACATTCACTGCGCGCGTAGTTGCAGGTACTTTATCCGATATGTATTCCTGCATTACTGGCGCGATTGGCGCTTTGCGCGGCCCTAAACATGGTGGCGCCAATGAAGCCGCGATGGAAATTATCGAACGTTATAAAAATGCAGATGAAGCCGAAACTGACATCATGCAACGTATAGCTCGCAAAGAAATCATCATCGGCTTTGGCCATCCAGTCTACACAGTTGCCGATCCACGCAACGAATCAATCAAAGAAGTTAGCCAAACCCTATGCGAAGATAACGGCAATATGACGGTATTTGATGTTTCTTCACGTATTGAAGAAACGATGTGGCGTGAGAAAAAAATGTTCCCTAACTTAGATTGGTATAGCGCTTCTAGTTACCACATGATGGGCATTCCCACGAGGATGTTTACGCCAATTTTCGTGATTTCCCGCACTACTGGCTGGGTTGCACACGTGATAGAACAACGTATTGAGAACAAAATAATCCGTCCAAATGCAGAATATATAGGCCTCGAAAATCGCCCTTATGTTCCGTTAGAAAAAAGATAAAAGTCGCATTAGTCACTATCTCAGTCACATTCGTCATTCCCACGAAAGTGGGAATCCATTTTGATTTTAGCAGTTGTTTAAACATGGATTCCCGTTTCCACGTGAATTACGGATTAACAAAATTGCATCTAATTAGAAAGTTCTAGAAATCCTAAAATGTCTGCTCACATTTCCAATGTCCGCCCTGCCCCAGATCAAGTGATTGTTGATATCGCGAATTATGTTGCCGATTTTGAAATCAAAAGCGGTGAAGCCTTTGATACAGCCCGTAACTGTTTGATGGATACCTTAGGTTGTGGCTTTGAGGCTTTAGATTACCCATCTTGCACTAAATTACTCGGCCCAGTGATCTCGGGCACAGTAGTCCCGAATGGTGCAAAGGTACCTGGTACTTCATATCAACTTGACCCTATCCTAGCCGCTTTTAATATCGGCGCGATGATACGCTGGCTAGATTTTAACGATACATGGTTAGCGGCAGAATGGGGACATCCATCAGATAACTTGGGTGGAATTTTAGCCTCTGCAGACTATATTTCTCGAAAAAATGTGGTTGAAGGCAAAGCGCCGTTAACAATTAAAGATGTGCTTACCGCGATGATTAAAGCACATGAGATTCAAGGCGTGTTGGCGTTAGAAAACAGTTTTAACCGCGTAGGTTTAGACCATGTTATTTTAGTAAAAATTGCTTCTACAGCCGTGGTAACCAAGCTATTAGGAGGCAATAAAGAAGATATCATCAATGCGGTTTCTAACGCATTTGTTGATGGCCAAAGCTTACGCACTTATCGTCACAGCCCCAATACAGGCTCACGTAAATCATGGGCTGCAGGCGACGCCACTAGCCGAGCCGTATGGTTGGCTTGGATGACATTACAAGGTGAAATGGGCTATCCATCGGCACTTACCGCCAAAACATGGGGGTTTTACGATGTATTATTTAAGGGTAATGCGTTTAAATTCCAACGCCCTTATGGCTCATATGTCATGGAACAAGTGCTATTTAAAATATCATTCCCCGCTGAATTCCACGCCCAAACTGCCGTGGAGTGTGCTTTGCAACTAAATAGCAGCGTTGGCAGTAAACTACAAACTTTAGAACAAATCGCCGCAATTGATAAAATTGTCATTACTACCCACGAGTCTGCAATTCGCATCATCGATAAAACGGGGCCACTTGCCAACCCAGCAGACCGCGATCATTGCATACAATATATGGCAGCTATCGGTTTGTTAAAAGGCAATTTAACCGCACAAGATTACGAAGATACCGTCGCCAGCGACCCGCGTATTGATGCGATTCGCATCAAAATGACCTGTATAGAAAAAGCTGAGTACACACAGGACTATCATGACCCCGAAAAACGCTCTATCGCCAACGCCATACAAGTCTTTTTTAAAGATGGCACCGCGTCAGATAATATCGCTGTGGAATACCCAATTGGGCATCGCCGCCGCCGTGGTGAGGGCATCCCAGAGTTAGTGAAAAAATTCAAAGTTAATTTAGCGCGTAAGTTTGATGCTAAAAAACAAGCGGATATTTTGGCGCTATGCTTAGAGCAAGCGAAATTAGAAGCCACGGCAGTCAATGTATTTGTGGATATGTTAGTTGCTTAATTGGTAGGGTTTACAAATCGCTTTATTTGCACGTCACTATTAGAAATTCACCTTTAATGGTGTGCAAAATAAATTCTTTTGGACACCCGGTGCTAGCCAACCCCCTAGCTTCCGATAACAATTAAGTATCCTATTTTTTAATTGCAATCACGAAACTGAACTCCATATCTTTCTCAGCAGCTTCCGGGGTTTTGCTGTTTTCGCCGCGACATCGCTAAAAGCCTTAGAGGTCATTAGCCTTTCGTCCAACGCAATCAAATTGTCAGTGCTGCCCTGAAAACGGGCAATCCAGCGTTCTTCATCGGCATGTACGCTGATGATGCGGACACTATCCGTACATATTTACACCCATCGCCACCAGACCGAAAACTCCTGCCAGCGCGCTATGTCGGTGCGAATTACCAATTCGCCCGCGAGGTTTTTGGAAAAGTTACGGCCTTGTCAAGCCCACGCCAGTCGGTGTCATCTGCATCACGCATAGGTGTGCTATTTGGCCAGCTGGATTGCCACCAGCCTTGGTTACACTTGTAGTCTCACCCACCTTTTTTAAGTTCCATTGCTTTTTCGATTTGGGTTTCGTTGCCCCTTCCATAAAGCTTGACCTGCAATGATTCTTGCGGATTTCCTGAAATGGACATAACCTCCCAGATACTTCGCACCCCCTCATCTTCATGGAAATATCTACCAGCCAGCGCCTTGTAATCCAGAGGATATACTATACGATACGTGCCAGAAGAGACTGTGGAACCAGAATAACCTGTGGGCGTAAACAATGAATCATGCTCGATTTTACAGGTGTCAGTAATATATGGACATAGCCCACAAGAGCAACGACCACGGTCTGCAAGTCCTTTGGGTAGTGGTCGTTACTGCATCCCACAGTAAGGGTAAACATCATCAGTAACACTAAAAATAATGCTTGGTGGCGAGATAGCCGAGTGTACTTAATAAATATTTGCATAGTTAATATGCATTAAAATGTTCAGAACCAACCGATTCCCCCCGGTTCTTTATCTACATCCCAGGTTTGTAGCAACCATAGGATTTGAAAACAGTGCGTAGTGTCTGCAAATTTTTTTTATTTGCACAATGATTATGTAAATAATCCACCATACACACCCCTTCATCGTAGCCTCCTGAATTCTCATCAACCATACCTTGCGCAATATAATTGTGAAAAATAGTCTATGTTCAATCTTTGACTTGACTAACCAATCCATACTTCATAAGCTTGTAATGCATATAATCAACATGATGTTGCAAATCAATCTCATCTCTAATTTGATGCGCCCAATAACGACGTTGCCAAAAACTTTTCACGATTTTTAATTTTGCTGCTTAAGCGCTTTTCATTAGTTGTAAAGTTTCGTGAAAACTGAGTATTTATGATGCACTTACTCAAAGCGTAATCAGTAATATCTGCTGGCATTTGCCACATAGCATGAATATGGTCGGGCAATAAGCAAATCGTACTGGTGTGCAAATAAAAGCTTTTTGCACACCCTAGGACTAAGGTAAGATGACGTTTTGTTAATTCGTTATTTGAGCTTTTATGTCGCTAACCACCCTCAACGCACTGTCACCTCTTGACGGCCGCTATCAATCTAAACTTGATGCATTACGTCCTTACTTTAGCGAATATGCACTAATTAAGCACCGCGCATGGGTGGAAGTAGAATGGCTTAAAGCGCTATCTGCAGCGCCTGCATTACAAGAAATCGCGCCATTCAGTGCGGAAACCATTAAAGAGTTAGATTCAGCCATTGCTAACTTTAGTGAAGCAGATGCGACACAAGTTAAAGCAATTGAAGCACGCACTAATCATGATGTGAAAGCACTTGAATACTGGCTTAAAGAAAGGTTTGAAGGCGACCCAGAAGTTAAAAAAGCCAGTGAGTTTATCCACTTTGCATGCACTTCTGAAGACATCAACAACTTATCACATGGCTTAATGCTTAAAGGCGCACGTGACAATGTCATACTGCCATTTTTAAGCAATGTGATTGATCGTTTAACTGAGCTTGCAAATCAACTTGCTGAGACACCGATGCTATCACGTACCCATGGACAAACAGCCTCACCAACCACAGTAGGCAAGGAGTTTGCTAATGTGGTGTATCGTTTACAACGTCAGAAAAAGCAATTACAAAACAATGAAATACTAGGCAAAATCAATGGTGCTGTAGGCAACTTTAATGCGCATTTATCTGCTTATCCAGATTTTGATTGGGAAAGTTTTGCACAAACTTTTGTCACCCATTTAGGTTTGACTTACAACCCTTACACTATCCAAATTGAACCGCACGACTATATGGCGGAGTTGTACGATACGCTAGCTCGTATTAACACGATTTTTATTGATATTAACCGCGATATTTGGGGTTATATCTCTGTAGGATATTTCAAACAAAAGGTAAAAGCTGGCGAAATTGGCTCATCCACCATGCCACATAAAGTTAACCCGATTGATTTTGAAAATTCTGAAGGCAATTTAGGTTTAGCCAATGCAGTACTACGCCATTTGGCAGAAAAATTACCAGTTTCACGCTGGCAGCGCGATTTAACTGATTCAACTGTACTTCGTAACATGGGTGTAGGTTTAGGCTATACATTACTGGGTTATGATTCTTGCTTACGAGGATTAAATAAACTTGAGGCAAATTTTGAAAAATTAGCACTAGACTTAGATAGTAGCTGGGAAGTGCTTGCTGAACCTATCCAAACCGTCATGCGTCGGTACGGTATTGAAAACCCATACGAGCAACTTAAAGAGCTGACGCGTGGTAAAGGCGGCATTAATAAACAGTCGTTACATACCTTTATTCAAGACCTTAAAATTCCTGCAGATGCTAAGCAATTACTATTAGAAATGACACCTGCCAGCTACATTGGCAAGGCAGCTGAATTAGCTAAAAATATTTAATGAAAGTCAGTCTCTTGATAGTCGCTCTCTTGATAGTCGCTATGTGATCGGAAGTAAAGTGATTGGTTTTAAAAGCCATTTACGCAAGCTATTACCCGTTATAGGCTTGAGTTTGAGTGTACTTTTTTGCAGTTCAACTCATGCTTATGAGCTACAAAAAACTTTATTAGAATCCAGCTTGCTAGAAACAAATGCTCAAAAAACTATTGATGTGCAATCTACTAGTGACGGCCAATCTAATAGCAATCAGCCTGACCTCGCAAAACCTAACAGCCCGACCACTCTCGATATAATAAACGCTTACTCGGTCACCATTAACGCGCCAGATGACGCGAAAAAACTAGTGACTACTTATTTAGAGCTAATTGATAAGCTCAATAATCCACGCTTAACTAATAGTGAGTGGAAGCGACTATTAGCCAAATCCAATAACGAGATTAAAGATTTACTAGCCACTGAAGGCTACTTCTCACCGCAGATTTCACAAACTGTGACTGGTCAGCATGCTGTATTTAATATTGAGCCAGGCAAGCCGGTACTAGTTAACCAAGTCATCATTAACTTTGTAGGCGATATTACGCAGGCTAACAAATCCAAAAATAATGCGGCTAAAGCGCTTAATATTGATCGGCTTAAACGACTATGGCCACTTAAACAAAAAAACGTATTCAGGCAGGCAGATTGGTCTGAAGCTAAGCATAGTTTACTCACAAAACTCATTATTCAACGCTATCCACGCGCAACTCTACAATCTAGCCTTGCCGCAGTAAATCCAGAAACCAATCAAGTAGATTTAAGTGTGACAGTAGACAGCGGCCAAGCATTTTACTTTGGTCAATTAGAAGTGCACGGCTTAAATCGTTACTCTGAAGACATTGTACGAAATCTGAGTAAAATCAAGTCTGGGGATGAGTATTTGCAAAGTGCATTACTTGATTACCAAGTTGCATTACAAGCTACAGGTAAGTTTGATTCTGTCGAAGTAAGCGCAAATACGGAGGCCGATGCTAATCCAATAAACAGCACCATTACCGTCAACGTGACTGAAAAAAAATCAAAAACAGCTGCTATCGGTATTGGTGTAAGCACCAATACTGGTGCACGTGTTGAACTTAACTACACAAACCGTAACTTATTCGACCATGGCTGGTTGTGGGATACCACGACAAAAATTGAGCAATACTCACAATCTATCGACTCGCAAATTAAACTTCCACAAACTAAAACAGGTTACCGCGATAGCATCAATAACAGCATGATTAGATTGGATGTACAAGGACAAACAACCACAGATTTTAATAACGGCATTAAACGCACTTGGGGCGATAAAAAGCGTGAGCAATTTGTAGGCGCAAACTTTCTATTTGAATCATTAGCAGTTGATAACGAAAAAACCAGCTATACCAAATCAACCACGCTAGCTTACGGCATTACGATTCGTCACTTGAACAATGACTTATTTCCTACAAGTGGTTATCTGTTGAATACACAATTTCAAGCTTCACCATTTGAAAAAATCTCTGATGGGCGTTTTTTACAAAGCTATGCCAAAAGCCAAACTTATTACAAAATCGCTAAAAATACGCAGTTTGTAGGCAGACTAGAAGTGGGCATGGTGAGTGGTGCTAATAGCACCAATGTACCTGCTACTTTTTTGTTTCGAACAGGTGGCGATCAATCAGTACGTGGGTATGCCTTTCAAAGCTTAGGCGTAGCTAGCGGCAGTTCAACCATTGGCGGTCGTGTTCTGCTCACAGGGAGTCTAGAAATTACACAATGGCTGACCAAAGCTTGGGGCGCTGCAGCGTTTGTAGATTTAGGCAATGCTGCACAAAGTTGGAGCGACTATAAAGCAGTTTATGGTTACGGCTTAGGTGTGCGATGGAAAAGCCCAGCAGGCCCCGTGGGGCTAGATGTTGCCTATGGTGAGGCAACAGGAGAATATCGTGCACATTTTAACTTAGGGGTAAGTTTTTAATATGCTAAAGCCTGCACCTATAGTAAAACGTTTGGGTACTTTTCTTTTGAGTTTCAGTTTGATTTTTACGCCTCAGCTAACTCGCGCGGCCACTATAAGCTTGCTATCAGGCTTAAGTCATTTAGAGATGGATTTAGGGTCAGCCGATTTACGCGTTGAGCAAATTGACTCTAATATGCAATTAGCCACCGATGCTAGAGGCATTTTAAAAGTTGCGCATGTAAAAGCTAAACGTGTACTTATCACCATGAAAGAAAATAACAAAGTTAATACTGAAAACCCTAACTTGTTACCTGAAAAAATTAATTTGCTACTGCCTATTATTGTGCAAGATGCGGCTATAGATGAGATTGTGATTAAAAGCGGCGAAAGCACAACCACTTTAAAGCATGTATCGCTGAGCCTGGATGCCAGCGACAAAAATTTAAAAATTGTGTTGTCTAAAGTGACTATTTTGGTCGTACAAAAATCAAAAGGTTTAGTAGAAAAATATGATGCAAAAATGCAGCTTAATATAAACAATCAAAAACCATTTAATTTGGATGGTTTTATTGAAGCTATACAAAAGGATGGCGAAAAGAATGATGCAAAAAATTCAGTTAAAGTAGATTTATCAGGCAGCTTGCAACACTTACACTTTTCTAATAAAACCGCGTTATCTAATCGCAACAATGCTAATAACGGCTTATTAATTGTGCCCTACACGGGTCAACCAGATACTTTTGCGCAAATTATTACCGAAGGTGAAATTAGTTTAGAGGGTCATTACCCTGTGACATTACATACTTCCTTACAAAACTTTAAACCAGAATTAGCACTTAATAACCCAAACACATTAACTGGCCTCATTAATTTAAAGGTTGATGGAATAGGTGAGTTATCTCCATCGGCAAATTTCAAAGTCTCCGCGCAAACAACTCGTAGCAGATTAAATGCTTCTCCACTACAGATTAACGCTGCATTTTTTATTGAAAACAAGCAGTTAAAAGCACTTAATTTAACTGCCTCATTAGCAAAAAATCAACTATCAGCCGCAGGTGATTTGGGTGCAGAAGGCTCTAATATAAGCTGGAATGCAAACTTGAGTGGCTTATCAAGTCTAGGTGAGGAGTTTGCTGGCACGCTAAAGTCTAATGGAAAAATAAAACAACAAATAGATTCACTATCATTTCAATATCAGCTTTCTGCTGAAAAACTACGCTTACCCGATTTGATTAAAATTGAAAACATACAGGCACAAGGCACCATTTCTACAGCTAGTGGTGATGCTCTTAGTGGTGGCACATTGGCAAATGACATAAAAGTGATAGGCCTAAGTAAAAACGATAGCGCACCGATCAATGCATCACTGATGGTAAATGGACTTTTAGAAAAACATGTACTGTCACTTGCCATTAACAATACCAATAATACCGATGATATTTTTAACGTTGAGTCTATTATCTCTGGTGGATTTGGTAGCGCTAATCCCGCACAAAATAATTGGCAAGGACAAATTGAAAGCATCACAAGTGCCAATAGCCAGAAAATTACTTTAGCTAATCCAGCCCGTATGCAATGGAGTAGTGAATATGGTTTTGCATTGCAAAATTTTGCTCTGAATATTAATCAAGGCAAAGTATTGATAGAATCATTATTAGTCAATAACAACGCAACAAATTTCCTGCAAACTAAAGGGCATATTGACCAGCTAGCCTTACAGGATTTGCCAAGTAGATTGTTAGCTTTACCTAGCAACATAAAACAGAACTTGGTGCTCAATGGTAGCTGGAACATCAATGTTGCAGACACTATTGATGCAGATATAAAAATTTTGCGCGATTCTGGTGATGTTTTACTGATTAAAGAAGATAATAAAACGCTCACACTCGGCATAGAAAATATGCTGGCGGATTTAAATATTCAGCACAATAATCTTAAAGCAGACATTCGCATTGCAGGGTCTAATTTAGGTACTTTTAATGCAGATTTTAATTCAGCACTTACTAAATCTGGTGCTAGATTTGGTTTAAGCCAGTCGGCGCCGCTTAAGCTTAATATTGATGGCCAACTTAAAACATTGGCTTGGCAACCCTTTCCATCAACCATTGCCGATGCGCAAAGCGATGGTATTGTGCAACTTAAAGTAACTGCAGATGGCACTATTTCTGCACCCAACTTAATGGGTAACATTACTGGCAATGCACTCTCTTTTAATTTGCCTAGCCAAGGTGTTCATCTCAGAAATGGCACATTAAAAGCGGACTTTACAGATAAATCATTAGCGATTAAACAACTCATATTCACAAGCGGTGCTGGTACTATTCAAGCAACCGGCCATGCTGAATTAAGCGATGGAAAACCCACTTTTAACTTAGATTGGCGTGCCGATAAGTTATCGGCGTTATCACGTACTGACCGATTTTTAGTGCTTACCGGTACCGCTAAAACGCAATTACAAGATAACTTACTCACACTCAATGGTGATTTTAAAGTGCTCAATGGTTTATTTGAATTACCCAAAAATTCTGCGCCTACTTTAAGCGATGACGTAATCATAATCAGTCAAGGTGAAGACTTAGCAGAAAAACAAAAACGTAAAGCCAACCCTAACGCGCTCAAAATCAATATCAGCGCACTTAATATTGATTTTGGACCTAAACCCACAACTAGTAGCTTAAGCAATGGTGGTACTAACATCGCAACAGTGTTCGATCCAAACAAACAATTTATTGTGCGAGGCAATGGAATAGAAGGCTCAATCACCGGTGCTGTAACATTATCAGGCAAGCCCGACGGAACAATTAATTCAAAAGGCTCGCTAGATATAGACGGCACTTATTTAGCATATGGGCAAATTCTAAATATTGGAACAGGCACCATTAATTTTAGTGGTCCAATTGAAAATGCAGGTCTCAATATTTTAGCCACACGTAATGCAAGCCCAGTTAAACCTGGCGTACAAATTACAGGCAATATGCGTATTCCAACCGTCAAACTCGTTTCAACTCCAGAGGTATCAGATAGCGATAAATTATCATGGCTTATTTTAGGCCAACCTTTGTCTACAGCGGGTGAAAGTGGGGTTGCCATCTTATCATTGGCGGCTAATTCACTATTAAGTAACGGGGATTCTGTACCCTTACAAACGCGTTTAGCTCGATCTGCTGGCTTTGATTCACTTAGCGTAAACGGCTCAAACGCCAGCACTTACAGTGTGAGTGTAGGCAAACGATTAAGCCAAAATTTGTACATAGGTTACGAAAAAAGCTTATTCGGATTGCTCAATGTCGCTAAACTTACTTACGACATCACTAAACGAATTTCCTTAGTTACCCGCGCCGGCTCAGATAGCGCGGTAGACGTACTGTATACTTTCAATTTTGATTAGTATTACTTAGGGTCAATTAATGTAGAAGTGTTTTAATTTTGTGATGCGAATGTTTAATGTAAATTATGAAGTTAAAGCACAAAATTAATGTATAAAAAATAAGAGAAAAAAATGAACGAAATCTTAGTACTCTATTATTCACAAGGTGGTGCAGTGCGCGATATGGCGCAGCTCATTGCACGCGGTATTGAAAGCGTTAATGGTGCTAAAGCACGCATTCGTACTGTACCTAAAGTATCTAACAATTGTGAGGCAACCGAACCTGATATTCCTGCTAGTGGCGCGCCCTATGTTGAGTTAAAAGATTTAGACGAGTGCTGTGGTTTGGCGCTTGGTAGCCCTACCCGCTTTGGCAATATGGCGGCGCCAATGAAGTATTTTTTAGATGGCACTGTTGGTTTATGGTTAAAAGGCGGACTCATTGGTAAGCCTGCAGCCGTGTTTACTTCAACTGGCAGTATGCATGGCGGCAACGAAACCACGCTAATCACCATGATGTTACCGCTCATGCATCATGGAATGTTGATAGTAGGTTTGCCATACTCTGATCCAGTTTTATCCAGTACACAATCGGGCGGTACGCCTTATGGTGCTAGCCATGTTGGCGGTGCAGCGGACGATAAACCTATTAGTGATGACGAGCGAAAGTTGTGCCAATTATTGGGCAAGCGTTTAGCTGAAACCGCATTAAAATTGTCAAAATAAATCAATAACATGAGTATGATATGAATCTAGTAACCGAAGCAAAACAATTCCTCTGCAGCACACGTAGTGGCGTACTTTCTTCATTTTCAGCCAAATTTGAAGGTTATCCATTTGGCTCGGTTGCTCCTTTCGTACTCGACCATGCATTACAACCTATTGTTTTAATCAGCACCATTGCCGAGCATACCAAAAACATCCTATTAAACCGAAAAATCTCTTTATTGGTATTTGCTGGTCATGAAGATTTACAAGCAAGCTCGCGCCTAACTTTAATGTGCGATGCCGTCAAAATAGAAACTGACGAATCTAACCAGGAATATATTGATTTACGTGCGCGTTATTGTCGCTACTTTCCAGACTCTGTCGGCTACTTTGCTACGCACGACTTCAATTTTTACCGTCTTCATATCCGCCAGGCCCGCTATATAGCGGGGTTCGGTAATATGGGCTGGTTATCTGGCTGTGAATTAAACAGCAATGACCTAAATAGTGAAGAAATCAGCGCAGGAGATACCAATAAACCCAGCTCTCTTTTAGCAGCTCAAGAAACCAGCATTATTGAGCACATGAATACTGATCATATCGAAAGCATGATTCAGTACTGCCAACATTTTCACAGCATCACTACAACAGATGTTGAAATGTTAGGTATTGATAGTACAGGTTTTGATGTCAAAGCGACCTTAGCTAATAGCGATCATCAATTTGTGCGCTTTAATTTTAAACAGGCCATTACCAATGCACAAACTGCTAGAATGGCCTTAGTCGCTATGTCTAAAGCAGTACGCAGCTAAAGTCACCCATGAAACACACACACGATTTAATAAAAACGTTAAAGCTGGCTGCCAGTATTAGCTTAATTGCACTTATCTTTCTGTGTCTAGCTTGGGAAGGCTGGCTTGCACCGCTAAAACCAGCAGGCTCACAATTAGTTTTAAAAGCTGTCCCATTATTGCTACCTCTGTTTGGCATTCTCAAAGGTAAACGCTATACCTACCAATGGGCAAGCATGTTTATTTTGTTTTACTTTACCGAAGGGTGCGTACGTGCTTGGGCCGACACTGGTTTATCTGCTCAGCTAGCCTATATTGAGATATTGTTAAGCGTTATTTTTTTCACTTGTACCGTTTTATATGCCCGGGTGTCGCGTAGCGACAACAAAACGCCAAATCTATCAGCCTAATTTTTTAGTTTAAGCTTTATAATTAACTACCAAGTAAAAATACGATTAAACGCATGAAAATTCTACTTTCCAATGATGATGGCTATTTAGCACCTGGCTTAAATATCCTAGCCGAACATATTGCTAAAATCGCTGAAATTACCGTAGTGGCCCCTGAAAGAAACCGCAGCGGCGCAAGTAACTCACTGACGTTAGACAGACCATTAAGTGTACGTAAAGCTGCAAATGGCTTCTTCTACGTGAATGGTACGCCAACTGACTGCGTGCACTTAGCCCTGACAGGGTTAATGGATAGCGCGCCAGACATGGTGATTAGTGGCATTAATGATGGTGCTAATATGGGCGATGATACAATTTATAGCGGTACGGTAGCAGCCGCAATGGAAGGCTATTTGTTGGGTATTCCGTCATTTGCCATCTCCATGTCGCAACACAATGCACAGCATTTTGAAACAGCAGCAAAAGTGGCAGTAGAGTTAGTAAATCACTACCTAAAGACAGGTTTTACAACCCCTACATTACTGAATATTAATGTGCCAGATATACCATATTCAGCATTGAAGGGTCGTGAAGTAACGCGTTTAGGCAAGCGGCATAAGGCTGAGCCTGTCATTTTGGCTAAAACCCCACGTAATGAGACTGTATACTGGGTTGGTGCGGCGGGCCAACCTAATGATGGTGGTGCAGGTACAGATTTTTATGCAGTAGCCAATCACTTTGTATCTATTTCACCTATTCACGTTGATTTAACCAAACATCAACAATTAGGTGAAATTAAAGACTGGTTAAGTAAATAAATATGGCATTACTCAAAAAACCTAGCGTAAAAGCGGGTATCGGCATGACATCTCAACGCACGCGTGATCGAATGCTCTCTCGCCTGCGTGAGCAAGGGATTAAAGACGAAGTTGTACTACATGCAATTAACAGTATTCCACGTCATATTTTTGTAGATGAAGCGCTTAGCATTCGTGCTTATGAGGATGTTTCACTGCCAATTGGTTATGGTCAAACCATTTCTCAGCCTTATATTGTGGCAAAAATGACCGAGATTTTACGTAATGGCAGCAACATGAATAAAGTGCTAGAAATTGGCACCGGTTGTGGCTATCAAACGGCAGTACTTTCTAAAGTAGCAGCTGAGGTTTACTCTGTAGAGCGTATTCGCCCTTTAGTCATGAAAGCTCTGGATAATTTACGCTTACTAAAATGCACCAACGTAAAACTTGACCATGCAGACGGCACAATGGGTTTGCCACAACTAGCCCCATTTGACGGCATTATGGTAACTGCGGCTGCAAGCCATATCCCTCAAGATTTACTTGCTCAACTTGCCATTGGTGGACGTTTAGTCATCCCAGTGGGTATAGATGAACAAGTACTGCATTTAATTGTGCGCACATCTACCGAATACCGCCAAACAGCACTCGAAGCAGTCAAGTTTGTACCACTTTTAGGCGGTACAAGTTAAAAAATGTTTTATATGTTCAGATTTAAATTTGTTATTGTCGTTTTTTTATTATTCACAATCAGCGCTTGCACTACTAACCCGCCCGCCCCAGTTATTGAACGAAATACCAAACCGAACTCAGTAGTCAAAAATAAAGCGATTAATTCAGATAAAAGCAAATCATCGCCTAATAACAAAAGTACTAATAAAGACTGGCGGCCAGATAGCTACACGATTAAAAAAGGAGATACCCTATACAGCATAGGTTTGGAGTATGGCTATGATTATAAGGATATAGCAACTACCAATAATATTAGCGCGCCATACAATATAAAAGTCGGGCAACAGCTTAAATTTACACCACCAAAAGAAGAGGCAAATACTGGAGCTGTAGTTATTACTCCGATGAAAACTGATACTAACGTAGTTGCAAATAACACAGCTAGCAATACACCAAAAACACCCATCACCATTACTGAGCCTAAGGCCAAACGTGAACCTTATAGCTTAGATGCAATGAATAAACCTGTTGCAGTTGCCGTGACAATACCCACTGAAGCAAAGTCTAAAACTGATATCAAATTAGAACCGAAAATTGAAGTAAAACCAGATACTAAACAAGAAAAACCAAACACCTCAACTGACGACCAAGCGGAATGGGCTTGGCCGACCAAAGGTAAAATCACTTCCAGTTTCAATCAAGTCGGCAATAAAGGCATTGATATTGCGGGTGAAACAGGTCAGAGTATTAATGCTGCATCCTCTGGCAAGGTCATTTATAGTGGATCTGATCTGCGTGGATATGGGAAATTAGTCATTATTAAACACAGTAGTACCTTTTTATCTGTGTATGCGCATAATAGCAAAATACTTGTAAAAGAAGGCCAGCAAGTTAGCCGTGGACAAAAAATTGCCGAAATGGGAAATTCTGATAGTGACAAAACAGCGTTGCATTTTGAAATTAGGCAACAAGGTAAATCTATAGATCCAAGCAAGTTTTTGGTGCAAAAATAATAAGACTTAAAACAAAGCTATAAAACCAAATTAAGCTAAGATTGAGCAATTACTTACACATTAGGGGGCACCATGGCACAAAAAAAAATAGAACCTAATAAATACAGTAAAAATGCGAATATTAAAGCTGATACGCATACTAAAACCAGTGTTGCACTAGTCGGTATGTTTTTAATGATCTCTGGCATGATAGGCTTAGCTTTCGAACTTTTTAGTCATGCCGATACATTAAATAACGCATGGTTTATCTCTCAGTATGAACAAACAGTAGCAAACCCAATGCGCCTGGGCTACCTTGTAGCGGCGTATTTTGTTTATTGGATTATCAGCAAGATTTTTACTGTGCCACAAGGTACAGATAAACCTTCAGGCAAAGGTAATATGCTGATGTATATGATGATGGTGATTGGAGTTTATTATTTAGTTAGGCTATTTTTAACTGGCTCAGTAGGCGCTGTAAACTTTGCTGATCTGTATCAAAAAGCAATGAATCACATGTAATGATGGTTCAATTGCATGAAACTATTAATATAAACGTATGAAAATAAGAACGAAAAATTCGCAATTTAGCGGATTTTTTGTTCTTATTACCTGCTTAAGCTTTAATGACTAAGACTAAATTATTAAGCTTTAGCTACCGCCTTATCTTGCTGTACATAATACTCACGCACTTGTGTCATGTCAAAGTCACGTGCCCATGTAATCAAGGCATCTAAAGCTGCAGCACCGATTTCACCTTGTTGTGCATGTATACCTGCTTGCTCTCGAATAATTAAAATACCAGGAATTTTTGTCACTTCAAAGTATTCAGAAATTTCTGGATCTGCTTCTGTATTGACCATACCAAATGTAATATCTGGATTTTTTTCTGCCGCAGCTTCAAATACTGGCGTAAACGTGACGCATGGCTCACACCATGGCGCCCAAAAATCAATCACCACAAAAGGGGCTTTTTCGATTGTATCTTTAAAATTAGCTTTGGTGAGTTGAACAATCGCCATAATTTGTTTCCTGTCATTAATCTAAAAAAATATTAATAAAGTATTCTATCAGAATTTATTCTACAGGTTTTGTTACATAGTAATTTTCATACTATGTTTAAGTAACTGGCTTAGCCCATGATCCTGTAAAAAAAAGTTCGCCTAATGGTCGCCTTTTTCTAGGAGCAGTTTCACGCGTTAATGCCTCACCTTCTAAAGTGCTGACATCGACAGGGTGCCCCACGGAAATCATGGACATTAAAGTATATTGTTCTGGAATTGCGAAAGTAACGCGTGCTTTATCTGCGAGAAAACCACCCATTTGATGCGCCATTAAGCCCATAGTGCTTGCCTGTAAGCAGAGGTTTTCGGCTGCGGCACCTGTATCATACTGTGCCCAACGATTTGGCTGTTGGTTGTGATTAAACAAAGTATCTGCACATACCAGCACTAAAACTGAGGAATCTTTTACCCAAGATTGATTGCTTGCAGCAAGACAGTCAAAAGCTTGTTGCCAAGCTTGTGCATCTGTATTTTTATCCCAAACAATAAAACGCCAAGGCTGATCACCAAAACATGATGGCGCCCAGCGAGCGGCTTCTAGCAATGCAATAATTTGCTGTTGGCTAATGGTTTTGCTTGAAACATACGCGCGACCACTCCAACGATTAGCTAGCGTTGTATCGACTGGTTCTTGGGTAATGGCTGGTTTATACATAGAGTTCCCTTTGAAAATGCGAGTTAATCAGCTAATAAGCTCAGATTATAGGAAATATAACGCCTCTTTAGTTTAACCATCCAAATGTAGATTTTTTCAATAAATGGATGGTAAGTTAAATGGCTAAATCATAAAAACTATAAAGTTGGATAATCAATATAGCCCTTTTCATTGCCACCATAAAAGGTAGTAGAATCTGCTTCGTTTAAAGCAGCATCTGTTTTGTAGCGCTCTACTAAATCTGGGTTAGCAATAAATGGTACACCAAACGCAATGCAATCTGCTTCACCTGCAGCAATAGCAGCGTTACCTGTTTGTTTATTAAAACCTAGGTTAGCCATATAGCTATGTTGATACAATGCACGTAGCTCAGAAAAATCAAATGGTGCTGCTTCACCTCCACCATGAATACCACCTTCTACTATATGTAAATAGGCTAAATTAAATGGATTAAGTGCAGTGACCACATAGTTGAATAGTGATTGTGGATGGCTATCATGCATATCATTAAACGGATTTGCAGGCGATAATCGTAAGCCGACTTTATCTGCCCCAGCTACGGCAACGACCGCCTCGGTAACTTCTAGCAGTAAACGTGTACGATTTTCAAAACTACCACCATAATTATCAGTACGCTTGTTACTGCCATCACGTAAAAATTGATCTAACAAATAACCATTAGCTGCATGAATTTCTACACCATCAAATCCAGCATCTAAGGCACATTGTGTTGCATGTGCATAATCTTTGATAAGTTCTGGTAACTCGCTTGCATCTAATGCACGCGGAGTCACATAATCCACCAAACCTTCATAAGTAAAGGCTTTTCCCGCAGGTTTAATAGCAGAAGGCGCAACTGGTAGCGCACCATTTGGTAGTAAACTTGGGTGTGAGATGCGACCAACATGCCACAGCTGCAACACAATTTTGCTACCTTTAGCATGGACGGCATCCGTGACTTTTCTCCATCCTACTACTTGCTCACCGCTATAAATACCTGGCAAAGCTGGATAACCATGTGCCATTGCGCTAATAGGTGTAGCCTCAGTAATAATTAAACCGGCTGTAGCACGTTGCTCGTAATACGTGACGTTCATGGCTTGTGGTACACCAGTTTCAGATGACCGGTTGCGAGTAAGGGGTGCCATTACCATTCGGTTATTTAACAAAATACTACCCAATTTTACTGGGCTGAATAAATCTAACGCCATGCAGAATCTCCTAGAAATTAATAAATTTTGTTATTTAATTATTTTTTACTTAATGACTTTTTCAGCGGGTAATTTAACACCTTCAATTAACAAAGTAATCTCAATATCGTCACCTACTGGTGCATTCGGCTTTGTTGCCCAAACCAAACCAAAATCAGACGCTTTGATTCCAGTATGCGCCTCTAAACCCATACGATTTCCGCCCCAAGGGTCTTGGCCAAACCCTAGCACTTTAAATGGAAAAGTCATTTGTTTAGCCACTCCATGCAGAGAAAATGTGCCTGTAACTGTACCTTCTGTCTTATTTTTAGCAACAATTTTGCTGCTAACAAATGTCATCTCACTAAACTTAGCAGAATCTAAATACTCTTCTTTTTGGATATTCTCATCTCGTTTAGCATTGCTGCTGTTTACACTTAAGAGGTTAATTTTTGCATCAATAATAGATTTAGTTAAATCGGTACGATCAATCAAAATTTTGCCCGTGATATCACTAAAAGTGCCTGATGTTTTAGAGGCTACATGACGAATACTCCAGTTAGCAAAACTGTGAGTGTTATCGATTCGATAAGCCTCTTGGTCAGCTAATGCTAGTTGATTAAATGTCAAACTGCTGGAAATAGCTAATGCAAGAAGCGTAATGTTTTTTTTCATTTTTATTCCTTAAAATTATTAATCATTTGTAAGTCGAAATACTCTTTAAAAAAGTTGCACGAAGTGATTTAACGCCTTAAAACTCAACATTTTCGACTCGTGCAGGGGTTTCTCTTTAAATTAAAACACGTTTAAATTAAGCTTTAATGTCAGAGCCTGGCTTTAGCGTAGGCAACTGATTCCTGCATCATCAAACAGTTGGTAAATCAAATAAAATCAATTCAGAATCTGCTGTAGCGTCAAGTTCAACAGCAGTTTTAGCGTCAATTTTTGCTGCATCTCCGGCTGTTAGCACTTCGCCATTTAAACTAATTTCTCCACGAGCCACTTGTAAATATAGGTTACGGTCGCTTTGCACATCGTATGGCAAATGCGTATCTTGAGATAACTTACTAGCGTACACATTTACATCTTGATGAATTAACAAAGAACCTTCACGTGCATCTTGTGAAGCAATCAAACACCAGCGGTTATTTTTTTGCTTATCAGTAAAATGTTTGTCTTCATAGCTTGGTGCTAAGTTATTGTTTGCAGGCAATAACCAGATTTGTAGCAAATGCGCAGGCTCAGTATTTGAGACATTAAACTCGCTATGCTCAACACCTGTACCAGCTGTCATGCGTTGAACATCTCCAGCGGTAATCACAGAACCATTACCCATGCTATCTTGATGGCGCAGCTGACCACTCAACATATAAGTCACAATTTCCATATCGCGATGCGCGTGTTTAACAAACCCCATGCCAGCCGCTACAATATCTTCATTAATCACACGCAATACGGAGTAACCCATATGTTGGGGATCATAATAACGCGCAAATGAAAATGAATGGTAGCTATCTAACCAGCCATGATTAGCATGACCACGTTCTAAAGATTTTCTAAGAGTAATATGGGGTGATGTCATTTTTGATCCTCTTTCCATTCAATCTGATTGAATAATACAAAGTATACTATCTTTAGTTTCTGTTGATTAATAGCAAATTATTCTGCATTAGTCATTCAAAAAAATTGATGAGTAAATTATGTCTATAAAAATATCTTTAGAATCACTCGAAGTCATCGATGCCATTGCTCGTAAAGGTAGCTTTGCATCAGCCGCAGCGTCATTGTTTCGTGTGCCCTCCGCTATTACTTACACCGTTCGCAAGCTAGAAGATGATTTGGGTGTGGCATTATTTAATCGCAGTGGCCACCGCGCCGAACTAACTGAAGCAGGTGCAGAGTTACTAAGCGAAGGTAGGCGCTTGCTCAACGCCGCAGATGAGCTGCAATTGCGGGTAAAGCGCATCGCAAATGGTATAGAAACATCATTAACAATAGCGGTAAGCGATATTTTAGACATTAGTAAACTTTTTCCGTTACTGAGTCAATTCTATTCACAGCAATTTGGTACGCGTTTAAAAATCGTTCGTGAGATATATGGTGGTAGCTGGGATGCACTCCTTACAGGGCGCGCTGATATTTCTATTGGCGCACCAGGTGATGGTCCGCCAGGTGGGGGCTACTCACTTCACGTCATGGGATCACTAAAATTTGATTATGCTGTAGCGGTTCAGCATCCTTTAGCAGAGATGCCAGAACCTTTGCAAAATGAACAGATTATGCAATATCGCTCCATTTCCGCTGCGGATAGCTCGCGTAATTTGGCGCCTCGCACATCTGGTATATTATCTGGACAAGATGTACTTAGCGTGCCCGATATGCGCACTAAATTACAGGCACAAATTGCTGGCCTAGGTGTAGGCTATTTACCTAGAAGTCTGGCAGAAGCATATGCTTCTACAGGTCATTTAGTCATCAAACAAGTTGCCGAACCCAAGCCCGAAGCATTTGGCTATCTCGCTTGGCGTGATAAAAGCGGAAAAGCGCAGCAATGGCTACTTAAAGAATTACAAAAATTATCAATTGATGATTTACTACTGTAATTCATTCACTGTGGAAGTTAATACCAATAAGACGCATCCTTCGCCCGTTTGGTTTTGCCATATTTTTATGGAGCAAATCAAAGCACTTACGAAACACTGCATTACAGCCTTTATTATCGTAGTCGCAACCAACACCATATTTGTTAGAGTTAATAGCTAACGAGAGCAATTTAGGAATGTCCACATCTTGCGGATATTCTTTTGCATAGTCTAACAAGAGTGCTGCAAAAAAGGAGCTAACTAACTTTATTTTACTCAGCTCCGCTATTTCAGCATCTGTCTCAACCACATCCGCACTCACTTTGGGGGATGGTGGAACGTAATCAATATCGCCCAATTCATTACGTACACCTAACTGCAAAGTACAACATATTGCTGCATTCTCATACTTACTAGCTAAGTAATCTTTTAAATATTTCTCTGACCCAATTGTCCAATCACGTACATGGGTAGAAATGCTCTCTCTTACTGCAGCTAATAGCAGTATGTGCCTACAATAATGGATTTTCTGCATTTAAATATTGATCAACTGTTGCTTGCTTTGCAGGTACTAATTGCAACACCTTATTTGCAGACTCACGAGCTAACTCATCCTTAATCAATAAATCTGCACGAAACCATGCCATCACAGCCACCTGTATATGTAGATTAAGCGGCAAAGTATCAATGTCTGCAAACTTCAATAAATCTTTGATTGATAATGTATTGTTTAATTAATTCAATCCATTTGTATCTATCGCTTGACGTTGCATAGAAGTGAAATTGATTTCTTTTGTATCGGTGTTTACCTGATCAGTTGAATCACGTAATAAATAATGGTTGGCATCTAGCATGGTAGTGGCAGAAGCGAAGCGCTCTTGCAACAACAAATTAAATGCACTTTTTGAAATAAAGGTTTTTTTAGTTGCGCATCCAGCAAATTATCTGCATTTGCATACTCACTAGATAAGCGCAACAAACGGGCTAAGTTATACTGCACGGTTAAAAACTCAGGTGCTGTTTCTAGCACAATTGCCGCTTGAGCTTCAATTTCTGACGATGAATTTTTCGCAGTCATTATTACCGCAACCAACCATGTTCGGGATTGTGCCGCATTATTCGCTGTTTGCGCTTGGTGCCATTTTTCAAGCGCATGGATAGCTTCATTTTTGCACACATCAATTTGTGTTTTTAATGAGTCATTACTATTACAGCCTTGTACTGTGCGTATCCAATCAAAAAATCGTACTTAAAGCGCATGGACGCATACAAATTAATGCTATTTTCATCTTGACTGTAGCCATCCAAAAAGTAATTCACTAAACAGCACCAATCACCCAACACATTATCAGCGCTTGGATTTTTACGATAATCATTTAGTTGCTTACTTAATGTATCGAACTGTCGATGCGGAATGACTTTATATTTGAAACCGCGCAAACTCGCTTTTGCAAGCTCATGTATGGCGCTTAATTCAGGCCGAGTAATAATTTTTTTAGTCTCGTTATTAATTTTAGCTACGCTAGCATCATCCATATCGGTGCCAAAAACTTCTATCCCATCTTGGGTTAATGGCAAAGACCAATTTTTATTTTTGGGTAATGGAGTTTTTTAGCTAAATAAACTTCACGAATTTTTGCTCTTAGTGCCAAGTAAGCGCCCATTTTTTGTAAGGGGTTGTCTTTTTTCTTGGCCAATCGCATCAAACAAAACGGCAGCTTGGTGGTTATCCCCTTCTTAAAACTTTGCTGCTGCAATTTGATAATCACGATATTGCTGCCAAACTTTGGGTTCTTTATTAGATAGTTTTTCTAGGTTTTTGGGTTCGAGTATTACAAATGTGTCCGCAGGGTTTGTTCTATGCTTAACATAGCCACACGATTCATACAAAGCGTCCTGCGCAACCACCCATTGCTTTAAGCGTTCTGATGTGGCGTCTACACGGTTTTAGCTCTACCAGCGTGGCTGCTGCAATGCCGTATGATTCATTGGAGCAACTTTGATAACTATAATAATGATTGAGATGTTTAGCGTCATAAGGCTCTGCTAATAGCCTTACGGTAGGTAGCTCTGTAGTTACCGTAGCGCGAATTTCTGCCCACTTAGGCTTAGTATTATTCGCATTTCGGTCATCCGTCCAACTCGACACATAGTTACAACAGAATTTATTAAGCGCGCCTGCTATCACAGGTTCTTTTTTTAAATCATCTGATCCAAGCATAATGGCCCGCGATGCAGGGTACAAACATATGCGTGGGTAACTGGGCAACACCGCGCCCAAGTTACATGACTGATAAACATCCAAATCACAATCTGGGCGTGTTGCAGATATATAAAAATCTTCTGGCTCTTCGCCACCGCCGCTGGCAAATGAATTATTGAAAATGCTCAGCAACCCTATAAAAACTTAGGCTTTGATATTGTTTTTTGTTATTGGTGGCCATATCGATCTTTCATTCCAGCGAGTGTAATTAAACAAGTAAATCTTAGCATATTGATGTGTAACATTAGCTATTGGCATCTCTTGTACCGAAAAACCAATAGCAGAATTCTTGGCTGTGGCACGGCAACGTTGTTGTAACTGTTCGGGATGGTTACTTAAAATATTATTCATTTGTGTACTTGATGGCCCCATGCGAAAAACATTGGCACTACCCCATCAGCCTTTAAATCATTTAGCCAATCTTTAGAGTTACACCACCATGCTAAAGCCGTCACGCTGAGCTTGATGTGATGTGGTAGCGCTACTTTAATATCATGCACTAACGTTTTATAAAATAAGCGATGACTAGTTCGCGCCTCACAATCTAACTGCACCCAGCCCGAGGTGGATTGCGAAGCGGCTATTAACACGGCATTCAAAATATCATCATGCAAATTAGTAGGCGCAGGTGGTGGCTTAAATATATCAAATTCGACATGTACCAATGGTTTCACTAATGTTTGTGATCTAAAAATTAGGTGAAGTCTTACGTACACGGTGCAATAAACGATTGCCAGTAAGCAGAATGTGCTCAGTATCTATCACTACCTGCGAACTTTGTTGTGGTGGAATAGAGGCATCCCATAACCATACAATTTGCTGTTGCGTTTAATTTGGTAATTGCTTTAATAATGGCTGCGCGTTTGCATTTGCATTTGCATTTATATTTATATTTAAATAGAAAACAATTAGCGAATATTACAAGCGCATTGAGATATTTAACTTAAATAAAATTAAAATCAGAAAATGCCCGAGTTAAATAAAGCTAAATCTAGTTATTTTAGGCTTGGCAGTGTAATGTCGAATCTATCTGTTTTTTTTATTAGATAATTTAAGGCACACAATGACACAAGAACAACTACCAAGCGAATTTGACGCTGTAAGAAACTTTGCCATTAAGTGTATGTTATGGCTTAACGGTTTTGCACATTTGGTGATTGGTTTGGCATTGGCAACCTCTGTATTAATGTTCACTTGGCTGTTTTTTGTAGATGTGAAAGATGCAATCTATGCACATAATTTAGTGCACGGTTTTTTGCATGCGCTTGGCACACTCATGTTGTTATGGAGTGTTTCTGCATTAATATCCGCTGAAATAAGATATTTACGAGGTAGCAAACTTTTAGTAGAAACTTTTATCGAAGTAGTGCTTGTGTTATTTTTACGCAAGCTGATTGTCATGCCAGTTCAAGATGTATCACCCACGATAGAAGAAGTTGGTATGTGGGTAGGCGGATCATTTTTTATTGGGTTAATTTACGTGCTATTGCATTGGGGACAAAAAGAATCTGCTGATAAACAATCTAGTAGTCCTTGAGTAAAACAAACAGCAAAACAAACAGTAAAACAAACCATAAAATAAAGGTTAGCACTTTGCAAGTAAACCAAATAAGCAGCACCGCACAAGCCACTATTGAAAAAATCATTACTGCTACAAGTCGCATTATTTTAGGCAAACAACAGCAAATTCGCTTAAGCTTAGCCTGCATCTTAGCAGGTGGTCATTTACTAATTGAAGACTTACCAGGAATGGGCAAAACAACTCTCGCCCACACATTGGCACAAGTATTGGGGTTAGCGTTTAAGCGCACACAGTTCACTAGCGATTTATTACCGGCAGATATTCTAGGTGTTTCTGTGTTTGATAGAAATACCAGTAGCTTTCAGTTTCATCCTGGCCCTATTTTTACTAATGTGTTGCTTGCAGATGAAATTAACCGCGCCACGCCAAAAACACAAAGTGCATTATTAGAGGCGATGGAAGAAGGCCAAGTGTCACTTGAAGGGAATACGCATAGTTTGCCTGCACCATTTTTTGTCATCGCCACACAAAATCCTAAACATCATATTGGTACTTTCGCTTTGCCAGAATCGCAATTAGACCGTTTTTTAATGCGTATTCAACTAGGTTATCCAGATGCAAAATCTGAACGTGCATTACTTAAAAATCAAGGCGGCCGAATATTAGCAGGAAGTATTCATGCTTGTGTAGATGCGGCGACCTTATTGCAATTGCAAAACCAAATAAGCTTAGTACATATATCCGAAGCACTATTAGACTATTTACAAGCGATTATTGCCTACACGCGCTTACACTACTCAAACGTGAGCTACGCAGGCGGGCTATCACCGCGTGCAGGCTTAGCATTGCGGCAATGCGCGCAAGCGTGGGCATTAATGCAAGGGCGCGATTTCGTGATTCCTGAAGATATCCAAGCAGTATTACCTAGCGTGGTGGAGCATCGCTTACAAATAGTGGGTGAGCAACCTTATACCAACGGCATTAGTATTGGCGATCAAATATTAAATGGTGTGCAGATTCCTTGAACTCACAATATTTTTTTCATTATTTTTTTAAAGTGTGTGCTATATAGTGAGCAGCTTGTTGAGCCGCCTATTAAACCAGCAGTTTTGGACAAAATGGTTACGTGTATCTAAGGCACAAGCTAGCGGGTCAGCGCTAATCGGTATTAGACAAGTTTACATTTTTCCTACGCGCTGGGGCTTGCTGTATGGCCTGCTACTATTTGCATTACTAATAGGCTCAATTAATTACAGCTTGAATTTGGGTTATGTGCTCACGTTTTTACTGACTTCACTTGGGCATGTAGCGATGCTACATACATGGCGCAACGTAGTGAACTGTCAGGTAGACATATTATATGCAGAACGCGTGTTTGCAGGTCAACTAACCAAGTTTGCATTGAATATTGCCGACACAAAACAACGCCCACGCCATAGCATTACGGCATACTTGGATGCTCAATATCCTGATGTGCAAGATTTGCCATCTAGCAGCCCTCATGACAAGCAGCAAGACAGCATGACAGCCAAGCCTTTCAACTTATCATTACCGACAATTAAGCGCGGCTGGCACACCCTACCGCGCATTACTCTATACAGCGAATTTCCACTCAGCCTATTTCATGCATGGGCTTATGTGCAATTAGACTTTCGCTACATGGTTTACCCCACGCCAAGTACGCTGACCTTACTCAAACCTAATGCACCTGATAGCGGCGGAGAGCTAGGCTCAACCAGCCAAATCGAGGGTGACGAAGAGTTTGTTGGCCATAAACCCTATCAACTAGGAGATTCGTCCAAACGAGTAGATTGGAAAGCATCAAGTCGCGGCATAGGGCTACTCACCAAGCAATATCAAGGCTTAGGTGCAAGCCCAGTTTGGTTGGATTGGAGCTTGCTCGGTGAAACAGAAATAAGCTCAGGCATAAGTATTGACCATGAGGCAAAAATTAGCTTACTCACTCACTGGGTGATGGATGCGCATGAAGCACAAAGTTTATTTGGCTTACGTTTACCCAATACAGTGATTTACCCAAGCACTGGCGATGCGCATTACCATGCTTGTTTAAGCACATTAGCTTTAATGGATTAAGGCGAGCATGGGCTTATTTTCTACTACCAATAAAGTAAGTGTGCGGAAACCAGTTGTCATTATGCAGCGCCATCATCTGCAATGGCTTCTGTTGTCGCTGGCATGGGTATTAGCGCTACATGCAACACATCTACCAATTTGGGTCAACGTATCGGTGATAGCCGCAGCAGTGTGGCGCTACCATATCGAAATCACTGGCAAAAAGCTACCTAAGATTTACCTGACCATTCCACTGACGATGCTGGCTGGCTTAGGCATTATATTTACTTTTAGAACTTTATTTGGACGTGATGCCAGCCTAGCACTTTTGGTCATTATGCTCGGGCTAAAACTACTAGAAACACGTACCATGCGCGATTACGTGCTGGTGATACTATTAAGTTACTTTTTAGTAGCTAACGCATTTTTGTTTAGTCAAAGCCTACTAACGTTAGCATTTACTTTACCACCGCTGATCTGTATTACCGCCACGCTCATTAGTATGAGCCATAGGCACAGCCAATTAAGCTGGCAATTTTTACTAAAGCTATCAGGCGGACTATTGCTGCAAGCTATTCCTGTTATGTTGATTTTGTTTGTTCTGTTTCCGCGTATTCCTGGGCCACTTTGGGGTATACCTGAAGATTCTTATAGCGATATGACAGGCCTTAATGACTCACTCAACTTTGGCAACATTAGCAATTTAACCAAAAATAGCGCTATTGCTTTTAGGGTAGAGTTTAAAAACAAAATACCGCCACAAAATCAGTTGTACTGGCGCGGGCCTGTTTTGTGGCATCAAAATGGCAGTCAGTGGCTGGTGAGCAGCCAGCATATCGGCCTACCGAAAGAAAAACTGGTAACTAATGGCGATGCAATTAGTTATAGCATCACACTAGAGCCACATAACCGCACTTGGCTGCTTATGTTAGATATGCCCAGCGTTATCCCCAATAATCCAGAGCTCAACCCTACACTCACACACGATTACCAAGTAATCACCAGCCAAAACGTGCATACACGTACTCGATACAACGGCATTTCGCACAGCCAATACCGGCTTGGTAACGCACAATTGAGTGAAGTTGAACGCAATATGGCGTTACAACTTAATGAATTTGAAAATCCAAAAACTAAAGCACTGGCACAAAGCTGGGTTGATCAACAATTAACGCCCAAACTAATAGTTGAAACTGCACTTAATCAATATCGCAGCCATCCTTTCAGATACACGCTCTCGCCACCGCGTTTGGGCGTCAATAGCATGGATGAGTTTTTATTTAACACCAGACAAGGTTTTTGTGAGCACTACGCCACAAGCTTTGTTTATTTAATGCGCGCTGCTGGCGTACCCGCCAGAATTGTGACAGGCTACCAAGGTGGCGAACTCAACCCCAATGGACACTACTTAATCGTCCGTCAATCAGACGCTCATGCATGGGCAGAAGTTTGGCTAGACGAACAAGGTTGGGTTCGTATCGACCCAACTGCGGCAGTTTCCCCCGCCAGAATTGATGAAAACGTTGCCAGTGCACTCAACGACACAACAGAATTACCCATGATGGCGCGCCAAGACTACAAATTATTACGTTCAATCTACTTAAGGTGGGATACCGTTAATAATGGCTGGAACCAGTGGGTGCTAGGCTATAACGAACAAAAGCAATTTGAACTACTCTCCAAACTTATGGGAAAAAAATACTCACTACAGTATTTAATACTTTGGATGATGGGTAGCATTGCCGCTGTCATGCTGGTGATTAGCTACTTTCTGCTAAAAACCACAAAAACATTATCTAGCCCTAACCAAAAACATTACAACCGCTATTTAGCTAAACTCAAAAAATTAGGTCTTATTCCCCTAGCAACTGAAGGTGCTCAAGATTTTGCCAATCGCGCGGCAGTAGCATTACCTAGCCAAGCTCAATCTATTCTAGAAATTGGTGAAATTTACAATAGCTTACGTTATAGTCAAAACTTAAGCAGTAAAAAATCAAGCGCAGGAAAATCAACGCGAATGAAACAACTTATAAAAGCATTTAAACCAAACAAGTAGCTCAACAAGCAATAACTCAATTAGCTCAATAAAATGACTGACGCAGATTACATGCAAATAGCCTTGCAACTTGCCGCAGAAGCCTCGCTAGCAGGAGAGGTGCCCGTAGGTGCCGTTGTAGTAAAAGATGGCGTTATTATTGGCCATGGCGCAAACTCGCCAATTCGTCTACACGACCCTACTGCACACGCTGAAATCATGGCAATACGCGATGCCGCTAAAACCATAGGCAATTATCGTCTCGTCGACTGTACGCTTTATGTCACGTTAGAGCCCTGCGCCATGTGCACCGGCGCCATACATCATGCACGTGTTGCAAAATTAGTTTACGGTGCAAACGACCCAAAAACAGGCGCTTGCGGTAGCGTGATTAACTTGATGAGTGAGCCTAAACTTAATCATCATACAAGTGTGGTTGGTGGCGTAATGATTGAAGAATGCAGTACGGCATTATCTGCATTTTTTAGGCAACGTAGGTTAGATAAATCAGAATAAATAAAAACCGACTTACCTTGATTTACTTATATACCTTAACGCCAAACATTGCGTCGAATGATGTGGAATGAAGAATGGCGGCATGATTAACTTTATAAAAAATAGCATTATATTGAAAATATTTGGGTTTAATTTCTATTTATCTGATATTCATTGGTATTGCAGATCGCGCAGGATATTGCTCTGCACAACAGCGTTATATTTCTGATGAAGAGTTTATTCAGATAGCCGTACGAGCAAATAAAGATAAAATGAAAATTGATGGCTCAGAAGAGTCTATTAGCAGTTTCCATGCCAAAAATCCAGAGTGTTGCTCCGTCGATAGAAAACAAACTCAATATTTATCGAGATTTTTTATTAACAGCTAGAAATAGCATAGAAGTTTTTTTGCAGTACGAGAGAAGTGAGTACTCGAAAGCACAAACTGGTGGTAGTAATAAATATTAAGATGCGTGATTAATTATAGGCGTTTGCGGTGATAGTCAAGAAAACTGGGGTATAAGCAGCGATATTCCTAATCCAAAAATCAAAAAGGCGCAACCATGATTTACTAAAAAGAAACACCTACCGTTGAAGATATTACCAATTTATATCTCTGTTGCACTCTTGAAAAACCGAGCGATATGGGGACCCTAGCTCAGCAATGTAGGGTGAGTACTTGAATCCAAGCGATAGTTAAAAACTCTACCTTTGAAACTCGTGGGTCACATGTGACCCATCCTACAAACTAAACAATTGGCAATTAATCT
>JACMMS010000001.1 GCA_014378915.1 Methylophilaceae bacterium | reverse complement strand
CTATTTTAAAGGCTTAAATCCTTTAAAATCTTAAGACTTAACAAAAGGACTCTAAACATGGCAGGTAGCTTTTTTGCACTATTTGATGATATAACAACCATCTTAGACGATGTAGCTGCTATGACCAAGGTTGCAGCCACTAAAACTGCTGGTGTATTAGGGGATGACCTTGCACTCAATGCACAACAGTTAAACGGTGTGCGTGCCGAACGCGAATTGCCCGTAGTATGGGCTGTTGCAAAAGGCTCATTTTTGAACAAAGTTATTTTAGTGCCCTCTGCTTTAACAATTAGTTACTTTGCTAATTGGGTCATTATTCCACTGCTCATGCTGGGTGGCGCCTATCTATGTTTTGAGGGTTTTGAAAAATTAGCGCATCAATTTTTGCATTCAGAAAAAGAAGACGAATCACATGAAACAACCCTAGAACAAGCGCTAAATAACCCTGAAATTGACATGGTGGTTTTTGAAAAATATAAAATCAAAGGGGCGATCCGTACCGACTTTATTTTATCGGCAGAAATTATTGTTATTGCATTAGGTACAGTAGCTACAGCAACATTTATGCAACAGATTATTGTTGTGTCCACAATAGCACTTGTCATGACGGTAGGTGTTTACGGCATTGTGGCCGGCATTGTAAAACTAGATGATGCTGGACTAAATTGGATGCAAAAAACTGGGGCAAGTTTATTCAAAAAAACTCAACGCTTTATCGGTGCAAAACTATTAGGTGCCGCACCCTATTTAATGCGCGCCCTGTCTGTAATCGGAACTGTAGCCATGTTTATGGTGGGTGGTGGCATAATTGCCCATGGGGTTGATTTTTTACATCATAAGATTGAACATATTGCAGAAGTTATTGTTAAATTACCGTTAGTTGGGGGTATTTTAGTGACTCTTTCACCGATGATACTCAATGCATTAGTTGGCATTGTGGTTGGCGCTATTGTGTTAGTGTTTGTAGAAGTTATTAAGAAGATTACCTCTAAGTTTTAATTATCTACTCGTCATCTGAAAAACGTCGCTCTTAAAATGGAAAAGTATCGTTGTGATAACCTCGTACTTCCCAAAAACCTGGGCGGTCAAACTCGTGGAGTTCAATGGCTTTTAGCCATTTTGCGCCTTTTCAAGCGTAGCGTTTTGGCACAATGATTCGCGCAGGGCCACCATGTTCAGCGGTCAGCGATTTACCTAGTACTCTTTGCGCAACAATCACATCATCATCTAACAAAGCTTCTAAAGGTAAATTTGTGGTATAGCCATCATACCCATGTAAGGTGACGTATTTAGCTTCTGGTTTAGGATCTGCCTGCATAATGAGTTTGCGCGCCGATGCGCCTTGCCAATTCATATCCAACTGACTCCAACGTGTAACACAGTGAAAATCTGAAGTGTCAAACATTTGCGGTAAATTACGAAAAGTGATCCAGTCCAGATTAATTTCATGATTAACCAATCCGTTAATCCGCAGCTTCCAATTCATGGTATTCACAGTAGGGCGAACACCAAGGTCCAACACTGGGAAGTTTGTTAACCACTTTTGCCCAGCAGGCACACGCGCATCGTCACTAGATTTGCTGAGACTAAAACCAGAAGTTTTGGCTTTTAAAGCCAATGCGATTTTACCCTCGATGAGTTTTTTCCAATCTGGCATGCCATCTCCTAGACTACTGCTCATTTGTAGCTTTTAGCATTTTGCTACTTATATGTTTAGCCTCTATGCTGAGGTTTTATAATAGTTTTGGTATTGGCTTATGTTTGCGGTTTTTTAAAACTATCCAATAATAGAATACCTACCCCAACACAAATTGCACTATCAGCCACATTAAACGCTGGCCAGTAAAAGGTTTGGTAGTGGAAGAAAAGAAAATCGATGACATAACCCAGTGTCATTCTGTCGTAAAGATTACCCAGCGCGCCACCTAATATTAAGGCTAGACCAAAGCAAAAGAGTTTTTGAGCCGAGCTTTTATCACCCGAATTTTTTTTCAGTAAATAAATAATAGCGACCGATGCAATTAAAGCAATAGCAGTAAAAAAGTACTTTTGCCAACCACCTGCAGCAGCTAAAAAACTGAACGCAGCGCCTTCATTATGATAACGCACTAAATCAAAGAAGCTAGTAACTACCCGATGCTCACCATACTGAAAAGATTGCTGCACAAGATGTTTCGTCCACAAATCTATCACGATAATGATGGCACTTATACTCAGCCATTTAAGCAGACCCTGCACTCTGTGGCTCACTAAGCGTGCCTCCTGTTAATGACTTTACCAAATAAATTACCAACGCAACGCCCACAAATAGTCGGATGCTCTGCATGTGTTCCAACATCGGCAACATAATGCCAGCAGCGCTCGCACTTAGATTGAGCACTCTGCTGCACGGTAATTTTTTGTTCTGCTTGAGTAGCAACTTCCGCTAAGTTTGCTTCAGATGTAATCATCACAAAGCGCAAATCTTCACCTAAACTGGCCAACGCATCATAGCTTGGGCCAGACGCGTTAAAGGTCAATACTGCTTGTAATGAGGAGCCTACTTGACCTGCTGCACGCAGCAATTCAATTTCTTTTGCTGCATCGGATTTTGCTTGACGAATAAGTTGCCACTTGGCTTTTAAGCCGCTGTCATAATCCGGATATTGCGTTGTAGTAATCACATCATTTGCATCTAGCCAATTGTGTAGCACCACATAGTCTGTGGTTGAAGGGATTAAAGTTTGCCAAATTTCCTCAGCTGTAAAGCTCAATATTGGCGCCATTAAACCCGCTAAGACATGCGTGATTTTTAGCAATACAGTTTGCGCAGCACGGCGGTCATGCGAAGCTTCGGCATTGGTATACATGCGGTCTTTGAGGATATCCAAGTAGAACGCACCCAAATCTTCTGCACAGAAATGCACTAAAGCTTGCGCCACTTTATGTAGCTCGTAAGCATTATAAGCCGCTTGGCATTCGGTAGATAAATCATGTAATACACCAAGCGCATAACGGTCAATTTCTAATAGATTTCCGTAAGATACCGCCTGTGTCGCCACATCAAAATCAACCACATTAGCCAATAAAAACTTCATCGTGTTGCGGATTTTTCTATAGCTATCGGCCACACGCTTCAAAATTTCATCTGAAATCGTCAGCTCGCCAGAGTAATCCGTGCTCGCTACCCAAAGACGCAAAATGTCCGCACCGTAAGTATCCATTACCTTTTGCGGCGCGACCACATTGCCTTTAGATTTACTCATTTTATGGCCTGCACCATCCACCACAAAACCATGTGTTAACAAAGCGTTGTAGGGCGCGCGACCGTTAATTGCGCAGCTTGTAAGTAAGCTAGATTGAAACCAGCCACGATGTTGGTCAGAACCTTCCAAGTACAAGTCTGCTGGGTAAGCAAGCTCAGGGCGGCGCTTTAAAACTGCAGCATGACTTGCCCCTGAGTCAAACCAAACGTCTAAGGTATCGGTTACTTTTTTATATAAACTACTATCAATTGTTGAGTGTTCTTTTAGAAACTGGTTAGCATCTAAACTAAACCAAGATTCAATACCTTTTTCTTCAACTAATTCGCAAGCTTTCTCTAACAGAAGATTGGTTTCTGGATGAACTGAACCAAGCTCTTTATGCACAAACAAAGGCATCGGCACACCCCAGTTACGTTGGCGTGAAACACACCAATCCGGCCGATTTTTAATCATTGCCTCTAAACGCGCGCGACCCCAGCTTGGGAAAAACCCAGTACTTTCGACTGCGTTGTTTGCGATAGTACGTAATTCTCTTTTAAAATGGGATGGGAAAGATTTCTCATTTTTAGACTCTATAACTGAGTCTATGCCCGGGGGCGGATTGTAGTACTCCATACCCATAAACCATTGATGCGTCGCCAACTGCATTAATGGTGTTTTATGGCGCCAGCAATGCGGAAAGCTATGATTTAACCTTGCACTAGCAAGCAAATTGCCAGTTTCTAGCATTTTAGCCAAAATAACTTTATTTGCATCTTGGCGCGATAAACCACGAATGGCTTCAAACTCGACCAAATCACTATTAAAGAATTTACCATCGCCACCCATTAAAATTCGGGGCTTTTCAGTTGGGAAATGCTCACGCATTACCAGCCAGTCATCGTTACCATGTGCGGCAGCAGTATGTACTAGACCTGTACCTGCATCCGTTGTTACGTGATCACCATAGATTATTGGAACTTTTCTATAATCGAAAGGATGATGTAACTTAATCTGTAGCACTGCACTGGTGTCCACTAATCCACTTTGAGTAGGTTCTGGCATACCAGCCAGATAATGACCTTTCGTACAGCCTAACACGGAGTATTCAATTAAACCGTACCTAGCAATGGTTTGTTCCACCAAATCATGCGCAATAATTAGATAGCCTTTTTTGGTGTTAACTAAATCATAGTCTAGAAAAAAATTCACGCATACAGCCTGATTCGCTGGTAATGTCCATGGTGTAGTTGTCCAGATGACAGCAAAAATATCCTCACTAATAGCTTTTTCTAAACCAAAAATTTTGCTTAGCACAGGTTTATATTCATTTACCACTTTAAAACCCACATCAATCGCAGGCGAATTCACATCCTCATACTCAACTTCAGCCTCCGCCAAAGCTGAACCACAATCCACACACCAATGTACAGGCTTACTGCCTTGATACAAATAACCTTTTTTTTGAATTTCACCCAAAGCACGCATGATATCGGCCTCGGTTTTGAAGTCCATCGTCAGGTATGGATAATCCCAATCGCCCAAAACACCTAAACGAATAAAGTCTTTCTTTTGGCGTTCCACTTGCTCAGCCGCATAAGCGCGACATAGCTCACGAAACTTAGCAGGATCAATATTTTTACCATGCGTTTTTTCTACAACTAACTCAATCGGCAAGCCGTGGCAATCCCAGCCTGGCACATAAGGGGCATCAAACCCACTCATGGTTTTTGATTTAATGATGATGTCTTTTAAGATTTTATTAACAGCATGTCCGATATGAATGTCACCATTGGCATACGGAGGGCCATCGTGCAGAATAAATTTGGTTGCACCTTTACGTGCGGCACGGATTTTTTGATATAGCTTTTGATCCTGCCACTGCTTTAACCACGCAGGCTCGCGCTTAGCCAAATCGCCACGCATAGGAAACGCCGTTTCAGGCAGATTTAATTTGTATTTATTATCTTCGCTCATATATTTCACTAATAGATTTCACTGACAGATTTCATTTATTAATTACAATTACAGTACTATCAAACTTATAAATTAAACTAACTAAGTAGATTAGCCAAAATAGATATTAGCTTGCTCTACATCACGGCTAATTTGCGCTTTTAGCGCATCCAGCCCATCAAACTTCATTTCATCACGTAATTTATGTAAAAACTGCACATGCACATGCTGACCATATAAGTAGCCAGCAAAATCAAGCGCATGTACTTCTAATAACAGTTTAGGAATGCCCGCAATAGTGGGTCGCACGCCTAAATTAGCCACACTGGGTAAGCCGTCTAATTGCTCACCTTCAAATTGTGCATGACACAATTTTACGGCATAAACGCCGTTTAACGCAGGGCGCTCATGCCGCATATGGATATTGGCTGTAGGGAAACCCAATTGGCGACCACGCTTTGCGCCATGCACGACTTTGCCACTAATGCTGTAAGCTCGACCAAGCAGCGATTTGGCTAATGTTAGATCGCCATCGGCTAAGGCCTCGCGCACCCTAGTACTAGAAACTCTTTGCCCTGCCAAGTTAATTTGGGGCTGATTAATCAAATCAAAACCCGCCGCTGTGATGTCCTCCAAAGTGCCTGTGCGTTTGGCGCCAAAACGGAAATCATCACCGACCAATATCGACTTAACGTTAAGCGATTCCATCAAGATGTTATGCATGAAGTCTTGCGCAGATATTTTTGCAAAGTGCTTATTAAACGGGCAGACAAATACTTTTTCTACGCCTGCGGCATCAAACAACTCCAGCTTCTCACGCAGCGTTGTAAGTCTCGCAGGCGCATCACTAGGGCTAAAAAACTCGCGCGGATGCGGCTCAAATGTCAGGACTGCTGATATTAATCCCTGCTGTTTAGCCACTGTAACTAGGTCATCAAGCAATGCTTGATGACCTAAATGTACACCATCAAAGTTGCCAATAGCTAGTGCGATTGGTGGGCAAGCGTGTATTGGTAAATGGCGAAAAACTAGCATATCTGATTAAATCACTGTACGACGCTTAAAATCTTTTATACGTATGCCCATCAACCATAGTCCCGCGAAATAAACGCCTGAACCCAAGACTAATAAACCGAGTAAATGTAGCATTTTAGGGACAAGCTTATAACTTAACCATAATGCATCATTGCCTGCAGCAAAGTGCAATGCAATTGCCATAGTAGCAACAGCAGCACCAAGCTTCACCATAAATAAAGCCCATCCAGGTTGTGGCTTATAAAAATCGGCTTTACGTAAATGATAGTACAACAAGCCAGCGTTGACGCAAGCACCTAGACCGATTGAAAGTGCTAAACCTGAATGATTTTGATGTAACACTTTTAAAAAAAGTAAGTTCATTAACTGCGTAGCTGCCAATACAAATAACGCAATTTTTACAGGCGTTTTGATATTCTGCCGCGAGTAAAATCCGGGCGCTAGCACCTTGACCAATATTAAGCCCAGCAAACCTAAACTATAGGCCATTAGCGCTTGACGTGTCATTTCTACATCATGTGGGGTGAATGCACCATATTTAAACAAGCCTGCAACCAATGGCGTTGATAATACAGCTAGTGCCACAGCAGCAGGCAAAGCTAATATAAAAGTAAGACGCAAACCCCAATCTAATAACTGTGAGTACTCAAGGTTATCTTTATCTGCCACGCTTTTAGATAAACTCGGCAGCAATATGGTGCCTAATGCTACGCCAAGCACACCCGTGGGAAATTCCATTAATCGATCAGCGTAATACAGCCACGACACACTTCCGCTAGCCAAAAATGATGCAAAAATAGTATTAATCAACAATGAAATTTGTGCAATAGATACACCAAATACAGCAGGTCCCATCAACTTTAAAATACGCCAAACACCTGTGTCGTGTAAATTCCAACTGATGCGCGGCACCAAGCCAATTTTAAGTAAGTAAGGGATTTGGTAGAGCATCTGTAAAATGCCGCCGACAAATACTGCCCATGCCAGCACCTTTACTGAATTTCCAAAGTAAGGTGCGACTAGCAAGACGCCAACAATAAACGCCACATTCAGCCAAACTGGCGTAAAAGCAGGCACTGAAAAATTGCCATACGTATTTAATACACCACCCGCCAATGAAACGAGCGAAATAAAGAAAATATAGGGAAAAGTAATACGTAGAAGTTGAACCGTAAGTTCAAACTTTTCTGCATCTACCGCAAAGCCCGGTGCGCTGAGTTGTACAACCCAAGGCGCAGTAAGCATGCCAATAATCGTGATAATGACCAGAAACAAACCGAGTAATGTTGCGACATGGTTAATCAATGCCTGCGTTTCATTATGTGTTCTTTGTTTTTTGTACTCAGCTAGAATTGGCACAAACGCTTGGGAAAAAGCACCTTCAGCGGAAATGCGACGTAGCAAATTGGGAATTTTAAACGCAACAAAAAATGCATCTGTTGCAATGCCTGCACCAAACACGCGGGCAATTAACGTATCACGCACAAAACCTAAAATGCGCGAAGCAAATGTCATACTTCCAACTGTGGCTAAGGCTTTGAGAAGATTCATGCGGTAATTGCTTGATTGAAATGTTGCATGCTAAATTTTGTAATTTTTAAAACGATATTTTAGCACGACAGCCCCGCCAAAACCCATGACTTAAGCGCTTGTAACATATGCTTACTTGAGCAAATTTAATGCTACTTGAGATTTACAACGCCGGGTCATAATGAATTGGTTAATTAATTGAAGTATAATGCGTGATAGGTCTTGCAAAGACGATCAAAAAACGCTAATATACTCGGTTTCGTATTTATGCAATTAAAAGTTTAGGAAAACACATGGCAAATACAGCACAGGCTCGCAAACGCGCTCGTCAATCAGTAAAAGTAAATGCACACAACTCTGCATTACGTTCAACATTACGTACAGCAATTAAAAAAATCATTAAAGCAGTAGAAGCTGGCGATAAATCTGCTGCTGCAACTTCTTATATTGCAAACGTCAGCATTATTGATCGTATTGCAGATAAAGGCATTATTCACAAAAACAAAGCAGCTCGTCACAAAAGCCGCTTAAATGCAGCGATTAAGGCAATGGCTTAAGTTTTAAATTTAAATCATTGCACTAATAAAGAAGCCGAACCGTTGTTCGGCTTTTTTATTATCGAATCCGTAAATGGCAAGTTATGTATCGACTCCCAATTGATTTCTTACCTTCATAGCGTCAGCAAGTATCTCATCTTTATGTTCACCTATTACGGTAAAGTGCCCCATTTTTCGACCAGCACGCGCTTCGTGTTTACGGTATAAATGCATTTTTAGTTTAGGATTACTTAAAGCCAAGTTCCAAGCAGGCTCTATGTTATTTTGCCAAATATCGCCCAATAAATTCACCATGACCACATTACTATGTAAACGCGCATCACCGAGTGGCAAACCCGTCATTACGCGCACTTGTTGTTCAAACTGATTGGTAACGCAAGCATCTATCGTGTAATGACCTGAGTTATGTGTTCGTGGCGCGATTTCATTGACTAGCAACTCGCCATTACAAATAAAGAATTCTACGCCTAGCACACCAACATAATTAAGCGTCTCAGCAAGCCTTGCTGCAAGAGTCTGTGCTTGCTGATTAATGAAAACATTATGCGTTGTAACGTCTCTTGCTGGCACAATCGTCACATCTAGAATGCCATTCAAATGACTATTTTCAGCAGTAGGGAAAGCAGCAATATTGCCATCCACATCGCGCGCCAACACTACAGAAACTTCGTAATCCAGCTTGAGCATTTTCTCTAGAACACACTCTTCACCCTTAAATTGGGTAAAAGCTTGCTGCGCCTCTAAATTGCTTTTTACGCGAGCCTGACCTTTTCCATCATAGCCAAAACGTGCTACTTTAAGAATTGCAGGGTAAATATCTGAGATATCTTCTGGCAAATCTTGAGTGATATTTATCACCACAAAAGGCGCGACTGGCAAACCTGCATTTTGCAAAAAATTTTTCTCACTGACGCGATGCTGTGCAATCGCCACGCTCGCTGCAGAAGGACGCACAATCGTTGTGTTTGCCAATGTTTCCAATGTTGTAGCAGGCACATTTTCAAACTCGGTACTGATAGCGTCACATGTGCTAGCCAAGGTATTAAGCGCATCTACATTATCAAATACTGCACACAAATGCACATCGGCTATTTTGCCAGCAGGGCTATTTTGATCGGGATCTAAGACCGTCACTTTATAACCCATTTCATGCGCGGCTATCACAAAGAATCGACCTAATTGACCACCACCAAGCATTCCTAGCATAGCGGGCGGCAAAATGACTTTTTCTACATTCATGCTTTAATCTTTAATATTTATTGTTAATGATGATTGAAATATCGCCTTCGCGACGGGGCGTGCCTACTTGAATCAATGCGTTCTTTGTTGGAGGCACGCCTCGTGCCGAATTACATTTCAATATGCGCTTTAGTCTTTATTGATTTTTAATGAGAGTATTTGTTGAGCACTATTTATTGTTGAATGATTGGTAGATCAGTCAATTGCATGGCGTGCACTTTTTCTGCTTGTTTTAAGCGAAAATCTGCCAATTTTCCTGCCAAGGGTACATCATGAGTCGCCAAAATAGACACTGCAAACAAACCTGCGTTAGCCGCCCCAGCTTCACCAATAGCGAAAGTTGCTACAGGTATGCCCTTAGGCATTTGTACAATCGATAGCAATGAATCTTGGCCTTGCAAATGCTTGGAAGGAACTGGTACACCTAATACTGGCAATATAGTTTTAGCTGCGACCATGCCTGGCAAATGAGCAGCGCCACCGGCACCTGCAACAATCACTCGAAAGCCGTTTTTAGCAGCATTTTCGGCGAAGTTAAACATTAAATCAGGGGTGCGATGCGCAGAAACTACTTTGGCTTCATAAGGTACACCAAAGTCTGCCAGCATTTGTGCAGTTGCTTTCATAATTGGCCAATCACTATCTGAGCCCATAATAATAGCAACTAAAGGTTTGCTTACTGATTGTTTTTCCATTCACGTTTCCTTAGAACTGGTGCCTTAATGTCTAGTTAAAATATATAGCTCAGATATAGCGCTAAGTGATCATTAAATGAGAATTAAATTATCTCGATGAATGAGTGAAGCTTCATCTACATAACCTAAGATTTTTTCTATCTCACTACTTGGCTTTTTTAAAATACGTGCTGTTTCACCTGAGCTATAGTTAACTAAACCACGTGCAATCTCAAGACCTGAACTGTCACAACATGAAACAACTTCACCACGCTCGAAATTACCTTCAACAGCAGTTACGCCGATCGGTAGCAAGCTTTTACCATCCTGTTTAAGGACTTTAATAGCGCCATTATCCAAAGTAAGCTTGCCACGTAGCTGCAAATGGTCTGCCAGCCACTGCTTGCGAGCGGCAGTTTTCATTTGTGTAGCGTGTAAGTGGGTGCCAATTAACTCACCTTGCGCCAATCGCACAAGCACATTAGCTTCACGACCAGATGCAATAACCGTATGTGCGCCACTGCGTGACGCACGTTTTGCAGCCAGTATTTTCGTCAACATACCACCAGTGCCAACACTACTACCTGCGCCGCCTGCCATCATCTCCAGTTCTGGTGCGCCCGCAATAGCTTGTTGAATAAATTGAGCATGTTTATCTTTGCGTGGATCGGCTGAATACAAACCATGCTGATCCGTTAAAATAACCAGAGCATCAGCCTCAATTAAATTTGCCACTAAAGAACCCAAAGTATCGTTATCACCAAATTTAATTTCATCGGTAACAACGGTATCGTTCTCGTTAATAATAGGGATAACTTTGAGACTTAACAAGGTAAGCAAGGTACTGCGAGCGTTGAGATAGCGCTTTCTATCGGCTAAGTCATCATGTGTAAGTAATACCTGTGCAGTATGTAAACCGTGTTGCGTAAAACAACTCTCATACATTTGCACTAAACCCATTTGACCCACAGCGGCAGCGGCCTGCAATTCATTGACCGCTGTTGGACGTTTTTTCCAGCCCAATCGCTGCATACCCTCAGCTATAGCTCCGCTAGAAACCATTACAACCTGTTTGCCATTTTTAACAAGTTGGGCAATTTGTGACGCCCAAGCTGCTAAAGCAATCTGGTCTAAACCCTCACCATTATTAGTGACCAGGCTAGAGCCTACTTTAACAACTAGCGTTTTGGCATCAACCAGAAGAGATTTCATTGTAGTTTACCTACTCTTTTTTAGCTTGTTCAGTCACTGTTTTTCTAGCTTCAGCCTGCTCTAACTTAGCATTATGTGCCTCTACTCTTAATTGCTTAGCGATGATTGCCTGAGATTTTTGGGATTCTTGCTCAATCGCTTCACGCTCCTGATTTTCACGCCTGACTTCTTCTAAGTACTCCATCATGGCATAAGTCAACTCTTTACAACCCATGCCGCTGATAGCAGAAATAGAGAACACGCGGCCTTTCCAGCCATAATCTTTAACGAACTTCTTAATCGTTTCCGCGCTGTCTTGTAACATATCAATTTTATTTAATATCAACCAACGTGGTTTGTTGTAAAGTTCTTCGTCATATTTACGCAACTCTTCAACAATGGCTTTTGCCTCATGCACAGGATCTATTGCATCATCAAACGGAGCAATATCCACCAAATGCAGCAGTAAATTAGTACGCGCTAAATGTCGTAAAAATTGATGGCCTAAGCCTGCGCCCTCAGCCGCGCCTTCAATAATGCCTGGAATGTCAGCAATAACAAAGCTGCGGTTAGTATCAACACGTACTACACCTAAATTAGGATGCAAAGTTGTAAACGGGTAATCCGCGACTTTTGGTTTTGCTGCTGAAACTGAACGGATAAAAGTTGATTTTCCCGCATTAGGCATACCTAACAAGCCAACGTCAGCTAACACTTTAAGCTCTAAATATAACTCAAACTCTTCGCCAAGGTCCCCCTTAGTACAAGTGCGTGGCGCGCGGTTCATACTCGATTTAAAGTGCACATTACCAAGACCGCCATTGCCCCCTTTGGCCATTTGCGCACATTGTCCATGCTCGCTTAAATCAACCAGTAATTGCCCTGATGCTTTGTCTGAAATCACGGTACCCACTGGTACACGCAAGATCATATCTTCGCCTTTTGCGCCATAGCATTCTGCACTACGACCATTTTCACCACGCTGTCCGCGAAATACGCGCACATAGCGAAAATCTACTAAAGTGTTGATGTTACGATCGGCTTCAATAAAAATAGACGCACCACGACCACCATCTCCGCCACTAGGGCCACCCATAGGCTCATACTTTTCACGACGAAAAGTTGCGACGCCATTACCGCCATCACCCGCGTATAGCTTAATTGTTGCTTCGTCTATAAATTTCATAATTGCAGTTTACCAAATAAAAAAGCCCTACCAACAGATAGGGCTTTTATTATGCATTAAATCTTATACTGGAACGATATTAACCAGTTGGCGTTTTAACGCGCCTTTAATACAGAATGTTACTTTGCCATCTGCTTTTGCATATAGTGTGTGATCTTTACCCATGCCTACATTGTCACCAGCATGCATTTTTGTACCGCGTTGGCGCACAATGATGCTACCTGCTGTAACAACTTGCTCGCCAAAGGCTTTGACCCCTAATCGTTGGGCATGTGAATCGCGACCATTACGTGAACTACCGCCTGCTTTTTTGTGTGCCATGTTTAATCCTTTAATTAGCCAAATCAATTAGTTAGCTATGTTATTAAGTTTAATCGGAGATTGCTTAAAGTGCGATTACTTAAGCAATAGTTGTTTAAGTAATCGCGCCGATTTGAATTTCTGTGTAGCTTTGACGATGACCTTGCGTCTTACGATAATGCTTACGACGACGGAATTTAAAAATCATCACTTTATCGCCGCGACCGTGTGAAAGTACAGTAGCTTGAATGCTTGCACCTTGAACAATCGGTGAACCGATTGTGACTTTATCGCCGTCAGCCAACATTAAAATTTGGTCTAAAGTGACGTTGCTACCAACTTCACCGACTAATTTTTCAACTTTGATTTTTTCGCCAGCTACTACGCGGTATTGTTTACCGCCTGTTTTAATTACTGCATACATGATTTAAGCCCCATTTACTGCACACTCATAAAGAACCGCGCATTATACGCAAAAAATTGCTTAAAGCAAACAACAAATGTCATAGGTATTCAATTAAATATTGCTTACTGTAATAGCAAGTTTGCATTGATGTAGATCACTATTACATACTAATGCATTCAGTTGTATAGCATTGTTAAATAGCTTTGCTATACTAAATATAATATAAATATATATTGGTTTAATGATGATAGAAAAATCGACACGCAGACAGAGCGATAAGCCCAATGGTTTGGCTGAGCGCGGCATTTATTTATTACCAAATTTATTTACTTCTGCAGCACTTTTTGCAGGCTTTTAT
Organism: Methylophilaceae bacterium; assembly: GCA_014378915.1. Taxonomy (GTDB): domain Bacteria; phylum Pseudomonadota; class Gammaproteobacteria; order Burkholderiales; family Methylophilaceae; genus JACMMS01. The sequence goes on along the minus strand of JACMMS010000001.1, from coordinate 16,267 downwards.
GCAATTGTACAAGCGATGAATAGCAACTTTGAGCAATCTGCGATTGCTATTTTTATTGCTATGGTAATGGATGGCTTAGATGGTCGCGTGGCGCGCATGACCAATACACAAAGTGCATTTGGTGCAGAATATGACAGCCTATCTGACATGGTGTCATTTGGCGTAGCACCTGCCCTCATACTTTATGTGTGGGCATTAAAACCATTAGGAAAATTAGGCTGGATTGCCGCTTTTATTTATTGCGCATGTGCAGCCTTGAGGTTAGCTAGATTTAACACCAAATTAGATGATGAACACGCAGACAAGCGTTATTTTCAAGGTTTGCCCAGCCCAGCAGCTGCTGCATTATTAGCTGGCTTTGTGTGGGTTTCATACGAGTACGGGATTAGCGGTAAAGAAATACTCTTTGGTGAAGTGCAAATGAAATGGATTGCGTGGTGTATTACAGTGTTTGCAGGTGGTTCGATGGTAAGTGATTTGCGTTACTTTAGCGGCAAAGACTTCAATTTAAAGCAAAGTGTGCCATTTATTGTGATTTTAGGCATCGTATTAGTATTTGTTTTAATTTCTTACAGCCCCCCAGAAGTCTTATTCTTTGTTATGGTTATTTACGCATTATCTGGCTACGTAAGCTGGATCAAACGCTGGCTGAATAACAGCAAGCAGCAAAAATTAGATGAATAATAGTTGGCGTAGTAAATATAATTTCAAATCATTGCTATGCAAATCAGCACCATAAGAAATTCAAATCTCTAAACACTTGAAAAGTAAACCAAAAGCTACTACATTAACGATTATGTTTACCTTATTCAATTCCAGCATCTCTAAAATTGCGCAGATGTTTTTAGCAAGCACATTGCTTTTAACAAGTACGCTGTTTTTATGCTTGCGTTCATTACGCACATTGCGCTCTAATATGCCACGCGCTAAAGCACTGCGCTGTAACTTGCTACGTGCTAACGCACTGCGCTAGCGCGCATACTAAAACCCCTCCCCCAAAGTATTTTAGTGCTCGCTGGCGTTGTTTAAGGTCAGTGAGTTGAATGATTGTAAGCAAAATATTGCGCGTAAACTTCATAAACAACACGACAATAGTTTATAAAAAGCAAACTGATTGGAATAAAAATGTCAGACCAAATTATAATTTTTGATACTACTTTGCGTGATGGCGAACAGAGCCCTGGTGCAGCAATGACCAAAGAAGAAAAAATCCGTATTGCGCGCCAATTAGAAAAATTGGGGGTTGACGTGATTGAGGCCGGCTTTGCTGCGGCAAGCCTAGGCGACTTTGATGCAATTCACGCGATTGCAGGAATAATTCAAAACTCTACCGTATGCTCACTTGCACGTGCCAGTGAGAATGATGTACGCCGTGCAGGTGAAGCTATTCAACCTGCCATGGCAAACCCACAAAAAAATGGACGCATCCATACATTTATTGCAACCAGCAAAATCCATATGGAAAACAAGCTTCGCATGACTGAAGACCAAGTCGTAGAGCGCGCAGTGCAAGCTGTTAAATGGGCGTTAGAATATACGAATGATGTGGAGTTCTCAGCTGAAGATGCAGTACGCTCTGATATGGATTTTTTAATTCGTGTATTTGATGCGGTAATTAAAGCGGGCGCCAAGACAATTAACGTACCCGATACAGTAGGTTATTCCATCCCAGCACCTTGGGGTGAGCGCATGCGTGAGTTGATCGCGCGCGTACCCAACTCACACACAGTGGTATGGTCTACACATTGCCATAACGATTTGGGTATGGCGGTTGCAAACTCATTGGCTGCAGTGATGGGTGGCGCGCGACAAGTAGAGTGCACAATTAATGGCTTGGGTGAACGTGCAGGTAATGCCAGTTTAGAAGAAATTGTGATGGCAATTAAAACGCGCAATGATTTCTTTAACTTAACCACACTCGTTGATGCTACACAAATTGTGACCACCAGCAAGTTAGTATCAACTATTACAGGTTATCCAATACAACCTAATAAAGCAATTGTTGGTGCCAATGCGTTCGCTCATGAGTCAGGCATTCACCAAGATGGTGTGTTAAAACACCGTGAAACTTACGAAATTATGCGCGCTGAAGATGTAGGCTGGAACACCAACAAATTAACCTTGGGTAAATTATCTGGTCGCAATGCATTTAGAACACGCTTAAAAGAGTTGGGCATAGAGTTAGCTTCTGAGGATGCGTTGAATGCAGTTTTTGCTAAATTTAAAACTTTGGCAGATAAAAAATCTGAGATTTTTGATGAAGATTTGCAAGCATTGGTTAGTGATGAGTTTGTGTCAGAAGCTGCTGAAACCTTTAAGCTGGTGTATTTACAAGTCACCAGCCAAACAGGTGAAACTCCTCATGCACTTGTTACCATCTCTGAAAACGGCTTAGAACAACACGCTGAATCTGATGGCGGCGGACCAGTGGATGCCACGTTTAAAGCGATTGAAAATATGGTTAAAAGTGACGCAAGCTTATTGCTTTACTCAGTTAACAACATTACTAGCGGCACTGACGCACAAGGCGAGGTAACCGTTCGTTTATCAAAAGGCGATAGAATCGTGAATGGTCAAGGTGCCGATACCGATATTGTCATCGCATCCGCTAAAGCTTATTTGAATGGTTTAAATAAATTACAGGCCAAATCAGAAAAAGTAAATCCGCAGCTTTAATTACATCTTTAATTAAGAGCACCATCAACTAAGGGCATATGAGTTTATTAGACGATATGAAAGCTCAAGTTGCGAAAGTACTTGAGAACCAACAAATTGCTACAAAGCTAAGCGCCAAGTCATTGCAGACCGCAACTCAAAAATGCGCGCTATTTTCTACTATTGGCGAGAGTTTGCCGATATGGCTAAAGTAATTAAGCCTATGCTGCCGCATGCGATTAGTATTCCGCGTGTCGGCAATATGGAATCTCTTAAAGTTGTCAATTTATTTGTAGATTACCGTCATACATTATTGAGTAATCAAAACTTTTCTGGTGAAATTGAGCATGCTTCACTCATTTTTTACTATAAGGCATCTAATGCATTTTACTTCGAGCGTGAAATAGGTTTGGCGGCATTGGTAAAAGACGAATTATGGCGTTATGGTATTTTACATACGGCTATTGACGTTAAAAATGAGCGTGAGAAAACGGCAAGCGTCCTATTTAATGTACCTTATGAGATACGTGCATCGTTACATGTTACGCAGCAAAATAAGTCCAAACTATTACAGTTTGCACTGAAGAACATAGCAAAACCTCATGATATTGATTTAGAAGTTGCTTACGACAGGGTCTCTACAGAGTTTGTTGATGAGCTTTCCAAACTATTGATGCGCCAAGACAATAACTTTTTGGACACTGGCTAGAGCATAAAATTTGGGATATTTGGGTAGATTAGTTCAGTTCGCGTCAACACAACTTGTCAAAACTACATTTAACAGCCTTAATGAAGCAAAAAAATCAAAAAATTTTAATTATTCTCTGTTTGTTTGCCACTTATTTTATATGGGGCTCCACCTACTTCGCTATTAAAATTGGCATAGAGAGTTTCCCACCATTTTTAATGGCAGGCATGCGCTTCACTGCAGCTGGGCTTATTTTATATACTGTGATGCGTTATTTAGGCAGCCCTAACCTAACGTTAAGTCAATGGCGTGGTGCAATGATTATCGGCTTATTATTACCTGCCATGGGTAACGGCATTGTGTGTTATGTACAACAAACCATTTCATCTAGTTTAGCGGCATTATCTATTGCTACTGCGCCAATTTGGATGGCCATTTTCTCTGCATTTTGGGGGCATTACCCAAGCAAACAAGAGTGGGTAGGCATCGCTATTGGCTTTGTTGGAATTGTGCTACTTAACCTAGGTAGTAGTTTGCATGGTGATTTGACAAGCGCATTTTTGCTGATGCTTGCTGCGGCTTGCTGGTCATACGGCTCGGTTTGGAGCAAGCACTTATCCATGCCTAAAGGATTAATGGCGAGCGCCTCACAAATGCTATGTGGTGGTGTAGTCTTATTGTTGTTTAGCGTAACACGACATGAAGTTTGGCCTTTGCATATCAGCAAAAAATCATGGCTCGCCATGTTGTTTTTAGTATTACTAGGCTCCTTAGTGGCTTATAGTGCGTACCAATATTTACTCAAAACAGTCCGCCCGTTAGTAGCAACCAGCAATACATTTATTAACCCAATAGTAGCTTTTGCGCTGGGTATAGGCTTAGTCAATGAGCATGCATCACAGATAGAGTTTATTGCGCTGGCAGTGATTTTATTAGGCGTGTTTTTAGTGTTATCTTACAACGAACAAAAAGTGGAGAAATCCGTTTGAACAATCTCGTAACAAAACAGAATTTAGCAATATTTGATTTGGATAATACTTTGCTAGCCGGTGATAGTGATTTTCAGTGGGGTCAATTTTTAATTGGCGAAGGCTTGCTAAATCGTGAAGAGCATCATGATCGTAATGTGCAATTTCACGAAGATTACAAACGCGGTGAGTTAGACATTAATGCCTTTTTAGCTTTCCAACTTAAGCATTTATCAGAACACAAACGTACATTCCTAGATCAATTGCATCTTAAATATATGGATAAAGTCATTTGCCCGATGATTACGAATAAAGCACGCGCGCTAGTAGAAAAGCATCGTGCTAAAGGCGATTTAATGATGATTATTACTGCCACCAATAGTTTTATTACTAACCCAATTGCAACTGAATTAGGGATTGAATATTTGATTGGCACCGAACCAGAACAAAAAGATGGCGAGTTCACGGGGGGCGTTACCGGGGTACCCAGCTTTCAGGAAGGTAAAGTGACTAGATTAAATGAGTGGCTGGAGGCACGTGGTGAGAAATTAGCTGATTACCCGTTAAGTTATTTCTACAGCGACTCACAAAATGATTTACCATTGATGAAACAAGTCACTAACCCGGTTGCAGTTGATCCAGATGCGACTTTGACTGCTTATGCAAAGCGACATAGCTGGCCAATTATTACTCTGCGATAAGCGTATTTTGAGTGATGTAGATATTAATATCTGCATCACTCATTATCTATGCAACAGAATTTCCAGCACAAATTTACTGCCTACGTAAGCCAATAATAACAATACAAATCCTACCAACACCCAGCGAATGGCTTTTCGACCGCGCCAGCCATAAGTATATCGACCCAAAAGTAAACCACCATATATCAGCCATGAGGCAATAGAGAATATTATTTTATGGCTAAATTGCATGGGTTTCCCAAAGATTTCCTCAGAAAACAACATACCGCTTATGAGCGTAAAGGTCAGTAATATAAAGCCTACCCCAATGACCTTAAACAGTAATCTCTCCATGACCATTAATGGTGGGAAACTAGGCAGTTTAATTAGACTGGTTTTTTGATGCAAATTACGTTCCGCAATCAGCATTAACAAGGCGTGCAGTGCGCCAAAGGTAAACAAACTATAAGCAAAAATCGCAATTACAATATGCACAACAAATAATGTCGATACTGACGCCGATAAGTAATGATTTTCTACAAAAAATGTAGGTAACAAAGCAAACAGTGCCGCAGGTGGAAGTACAAAAGCTTGCAGGCTTTGTAAATGATGCTTGATATTGGCAAGCCAGTAAATTAGCAGAGTAAGCCAAAATATAAGGGATAAAGCATTATAAAAACCAAGATTTAAACCATGGCTAATCACACTATCGTAGAGCAAGCTGCCATGCAACAATAGACCTAAAGCAATTATAGACGAATGCAGCTTTAGATTATGCTCAGCAGCTGGTTTAACCGTACGCCAAAAATCGAACGCAACAGCCAAATAGATAAAAACAACAATGAGAGAAATAATGGTTGAATGCATAGATCGATTATCTTACAAATTTCAAGGTTTCGCACAAGCATTTATTTAAGAGTATTTATTTTAGAGCAATCATTTAAACCCTGCTATGAAAAATGTTTCTAGCCAACTTGGCTGGGTTAAAATAGTGGTTAATTATGAGTAATTAAAGAAAGCAACAGACTATCATGTTAGAAAACTTAACCGGACGTTTACAAGGCGTTATAAAAAATCTGCGCGGCCAAGCCCGGATGACTGAAGATAACGTCGCAGACGCTATGCGTGAAGTCCGCATGGCGCTGTTAGAGGCTGATGTTGCCCTACCTGTAGTCAAAGAATTTATCATCAACGTGAAAGCAAGAGCACAAGGCCAAGACGTGCTACAAAGCCTAACGCCAGGTCAAGCAGTCATTCAAGTTGTGCATGATGAGCTTACCGCCTTAATGGGTAAGGCCAATGTAGCACTCAACTTGGCGGTGGTTGCCCCTGCAATTATTTTAATGGCTGGCTTACAAGGCTCTGGTAAAACAACGACCTCCGCTAAATTAGCCAAATTATTAAAAGAACAAAAAAAGAAAGTATTGCTGGCCAGTGCCGATGTTTATCGTCCTGCGGCGATTGAGCAACTCAAAACGTTAGCAAAACAATTAGAAGTCGATTGCTTTGATAGTAATGCCAGTCAAAAGCCATGTGATATTGCAGCAGCTACGCTTGATTTTGCTAAACGCCATTTTTACGATGTGATTATTTTTGATACGGCAGGCCGCTTAGGTATTGATGAAGCCATGATGGCCGAAATCAAAGCTTTACATGCGCAACTTAACCCAGTAGAAACCTTGTTTGTTGTAGATGCCATGCAAGGCCAAGACGCAGTGAACACTGCTAAAGCCTTTGGCGACACCCTACCCCTCAGTGGTGTAATTCTAACCAAGCTAGATGGCGATGCGCGCGGCGGTGCTGCACTTTCAGTACGCCATATTACAGGCAAGCCAATCAAATTTATCGGCGTAAGCGAAAAGGTAGATGGCTTAGAGCCTTTTCATCCAGAGCGCATGGCATCACGTGTACTTGGCATGGGCGATGTGCTCAGCCTAATTGAGCAGGCGCAAAAAAATGTTGATATTGATGAAGCAAAAAAACTTGCAGAGAAAATTAAATCTGGTAAAAATTTCGATCTAGATGACTTTAAAGCACAAATGGTCCAAATGCGAAATATGGGTGGCATGGGTGCATTAATGGATAAAATGCCAGCGCAAATGTCTGGTATGGCTGCAAAAATGAATACAGCAGATGCAGAAAAATCTATGCGCCGAATTGAAGGCATCATCAACAGCATGACGCCATTAGAGCGCCGCAAGCCAGAACTGATAAAAGCTACACGTAAACGTCGAATTGCAATGGGGAGTGGTGTAGAGGTGCAAGAGGTCAATCGTGTGCTCAATCAATTTGAAGAAACGCAAAAAATGATGAAAATGTTTAGTAAAGGTGGCGGCATGGCCAAAATGATGCGCGGCATGCAAGGCATGATGGGTGGAAAGTTACCAGGAATGCGCTAATTTTAGCGATGTATAAAAATCGTAAAACACTGATTTAACGTAATAAATTTTTTTATGTAAAAGGTTCAAAAAATATTTCAAATTAATTACACATAAATTGCACAGATTAGATTGACTAGTGGACGGCTTTTAAGCATAATTGCGCCCTTTCCAGAGTTAAGTAATTAACGAAGCGGATTTAATCAAAAAGCTTAGTTAAGTACTACATTCTTTGGGGCGTTAGCTCAGCTGGTAGAGCAGCGGACTTTTAATCCGTTTGTCGTGGGTTCGATCCCCGCACGCCCTACCAATATCTAAAAGGCTTCCAGCGATGGAAGCCTTTTTTTATTGTGTCTATTAAATGCAAAAGGGGAACTGCCAGGGGAACAACTGGCTATTGTCTCAATGGTATCTTAAAAATTGATTTACATTATTAATGGCTTATTGGTTCGTAATCATTATTATTTTTGATAAATTAATTAGCCCACAATTTAATGCTTGTGCTATCTGTTTAACTAGTATAACTTTAGCAAATGATGTGTTTAAAAGTCACTAAGGTTCGCTAACCTTCGCGTTCCAATTAGTGAGCATCTATAGGAGGACACCTTCACGAGCAATGCGTGGTTGGTTATAAAATGAAAATTCGAATGCGCTTGTATCATTGCTGAGCGTTGAGAACCGAGTGTAAAGACATCCAAATTCTGCGTAACCCCCGTGCAGATAACCTTTACATTGCAGGAATGTATGGCAGTTTACGGACGAAATATGTCCGTACGCATACTAAAAGCGTCGGGCACTCTTAGGAGTACCGTATGCAAGTCAATAAAATTCCAAAAATTGGTTTCTTATCTCTTCGCCAAATAATTGGTGATAAAAAAACTAACACCCCGCCTATTTTCCCTGTCGGTTCCACTACATGGTGGAATGGCATAAGAACAGGAATATATCCAAAAGGTATTAAGATCTCTGCGCGCCGAACAGCCTGGCGTATTGAAGACATCGAAACCTTACTTAATTCATTCAAATAAATAGACTGCAATGCGCTCAATCGCAATGCGGTCTATTGGTTAATGCTTGCTATGTAAGTGAGAGTTAACTAAAAGCCTGTTGCATTTCAATGTGTTGCGGTTATTCATAAAAAAGGAATAACAATCATGAAAAATAAAGATTATACAAAGGCAATGTCTATCGAAGATATTTCCAAACTTCTTCCTAGTTTATTTACACATCTCCATGAGCAAGGGAGATTAAACGCATGTTGCGTATGCATGACACCAATGCCACATAAAGGTGAATATAGGGTAATGACATATCTAGATTTGGGACTAATAGGTGCAGTCTGTCCAAATTGCACAGATGGTGCGGAATGGCACGAGGATGCATCATTTTTAGTAGTGCCTGATGATGTCGATTTACGCATCAGCTTCATAAAAGATCTTCGCTTTGTAGCAATAGAACTTGCTGCTGAGAAGGTGGGATACCCACTAGCTACTAAACCGTTGTTATGTGATGGTCCAAATCATACAGCCATCTTGTTCACAAAAGACAAAACCTATTCAGCATTTGCTCTTTGGCAGGAAAGCGATCCATTAATTGTTGGTGGCTGGTTTGCTAAGGATGCGCTAGCTTTAACCCTATCTGTTATCGCTGGTAAAACTGAAATAAGTTTTATAAATGGTTTTCCAATTATTACTTCTGATGACGAAGACCTGTTTCGTGAGCTGGCGAAAGGCCCTGACTTATGAACACACCCATCGCAACTAGATTTCCTGATGTTTCATGCTCAAGGGCACAGGAAATAAAATACTCATGGTCAGAATTCTTTGAAAAGCTAGAAAAGGTGAAAGATACCCTCAGCAAGACTTCATCACCGATGATTAAGTTAGCTAAATTTGGGGATGATGCAACTACTCAAGGGTCTCTTAAACATGATGCCAATTTGGTTGAGTTATTGGGTATAGAAGGCGACTACGACAATGAAGTAATGTTTATAGATGAAGCATGTAAGTTACTTGAGGCGCATGGTATTCGTGCAATACTTCATACCTCATGGACTTGTACGGTTGATAAGCCACGCTGGCGCGTGTTAGCTCCGTTGTCTAAGTCAATGCCTAAAGAAAGTCATTATGGCTTAGTAGCACGTTTAAATGGGGCTCTTGGTGGCGTTCTAGCGGGAGAGTCTTTCACATTAGCTCAAGGCTACTTTATTGGTAAAAATCCTGATCAACCTTACACTTGCATTCCTACATTTGGTGATCCTTACGGTGGTAAGTGCATTGATCAATTAGAACATCTTGATTTAATAGCTTTAGGTAAACATGAAGTTCGAAAGGCTTTTTCTTCCACAATTTCATCTAATCCATTTGAGCCAAAAAATTGGTTAACAGAACTGTTGGCTGGTGAAGATGTTAATGGAAATGCGCTTCGCTTGGTTGGTCGTATGGTTGCAAAAGGTCACGATGAACAAACAATCTACGATACCTTTGAAGGCTGGAAAGATGAATTGATTAATGCTCGTGGTGAAGAACGTGTGGCTGATTTATTTGGTGGAGAATTAGATCGAATGATCAAGGGTGCGCGTGACAAAGGCTTTGCGCCCACTAGCGTTTCTGATTTAGAAAAATTAATAGATGATGGAATAGAACCGGATGTTTTGATTCTTCAGATTGCAGAAGCGCGACTTTCAAATATCATCGAAGAAAATCTGCTTAAGAAAATCAAAGATAAATTTAGCATTTCCTTAAAAGCACTACGTGCTGACCTGAATCGTCATAAGCAAGCAAACGAAGCAGGCAATGATCAGTTAGCTTATGCCAACAGAATAATCCAAGAATTTGGATCACTGAATATCCTCTATGCTCAGTTAAGTTTTTGGAAGTGGGATCCAACAGGTTTATGGCGTCAGATTGATGATCGAGAATTAAAAGTAATTGCACACGAAATAATAAGAAGTACTGGTGGCCAGGTAAGCCGCAATCTTGTCGATGGTGTGATTGACCTTATTAAAACAGAGGTGCATGTCAATGATACTGGGCTTTTTAATCAGCAGGTTGGTACTTTCGTCAATACGAAAAACTGTACTTTAGTTCTTGAAGATTGCGAATGGAAACCAAGACCGCCTAGAAGGGAAGATTATATTACTGTTCAATTGCCAATTGCTTACGATCCTGAGGCGAAGTGTCCACGATTCTTACAGTTTATGGATGAAATATTCGATGGTGATACCGATAAAGAGGCCAAGATTAGTTGTGTCCTACAAGCTATAGGCTACTCTCTGACAACAGATACTAAGTATGAGAAATTCATCTTGTTAATTGGTAGTGGTGCAAATGGTAAATCTGTATTGCTCTCAGTCTTGGAGAGTCTTGTTGGTTCCAAGCTTGTTTCTGCGGTGCAGCCAAGCCAATTCGACAACAGATTTCAACGTGCTCACCTTGCTGGAAAGTTAATCAATATAGTAACTGAAATCGCTGAAGGCGCAGAAATCGCCGATGCTCAACTTAAGGCAATCGTCTCGGGGGAGCTCACAACTGCTGAACATAAACTTAAACCACCTTTTGACTTCAATCCATACGCCACTTGTTGGTTCGGAACGAATCATATGCCTCACACTAGGGACTTTTCTGAGGCGTTATTTCGACGTGCAATTATTCTAAAATTTAATAATAAATTTAATGAGGAAAGCGCTAAATGTGATCCAGATTTAAAGGAAAAGCTTAAACAAGAACTTCCAGGAATATTGAATACCGCACTAAATGCTTATGCATTATTAGGACTTATAGGTGGATTTACGACTCCAAAAGAATCAAAAGAAGCTGCTAAAGAGTGGCGTCTTGAGTCAGATCAAGTAGCGCAGTTTTTTGAAGATAAATGTATGTTTCAATCTCACTCTTTAGTTGAATCATCTGAAATTTATATGAAATATAAATCTTGGGCAAATAGTGCTGGAATAAATCGTATAATGGGTAGGAAGGGATTTACTGATCGCTTAGTTCGCCTTGGAGCGACACTTGTGAGAGGGACCGGTGGGAAGCGAATGATCGCTGGCGTCTCAATGCAAATCACGGTTTATGATGTGGACAGCATTGTTTAGTGACACCGGTGACGTGAGTGACGCGTATTTGGAGATTATTATAGTTTTGAATTTATAATATTTATGGGTTTATTCCCAGATAAAATACATCTGCGTTTGTATATATAATAATGTAGAAAAACGCGTCACTCGTGTCATTAGTGTCACTAATTGAGTACTTAATCCAACCATTCCTAAAAGACATAAATGTTTTGAACAACCGCTTTACAGCAAGCTGTTTTAAACGGCTAGTTAGAAATTCCAGCCCACTTTGGGCATCTGTGAATTTAATGTGATGTTGGCAATATTTGACTTAGCTGCCGTTCAGCGTTAATAAGTCAACTTCAGAATTCGGCCCAATGCAGACCTTAAAAAAATTCCACGCTCTATACTTTTGAAAGCAAAATTTCAATTTTCTTAAAACACAGGATTAAATTTTTAAGAATTTTCCTAATTTTTCTTATGCTTTATGAATCCTTTAAATAAACTAATAGTCATATAAAAAGTTAAATTTTTACTAATGTGTGAGACTAATAATTAATTTAATACAAACGGAATAGATAGGCTATAAGACTCATTGATTGGTTTTCCATCAATTTTAGCTGGAATAAAGTGCCATTGAATCACAGCGACTTTGGCAGCATCATCCAACAAAGGAAAGCCACTACTTCTTTTAATATCCACCTTACCTGCAGTCCCATCTTCAAGGACTAACACCAGAAGAACAACTGTTCCTTGTTCATTTAAGCGTCTAGACATAGTAGGATATTCGGGTTTCTGATTATTTTTGGCATAACTGGCTGAAATAGAAACACCAGTTTTCTCATGAACAGGGCTAGCGTTCTCATTTATCTTTTCTGCATGAATAGTTTCAGTTTTTGATTGAGTATTAACTGATAAAGTCGATAACGTAGGCTTAGACATAGACAAAACTTCTAATGTCTTTTCTTTTATAGGCTCAGTCTCTTTGAGATTTTCAGTGTTTAGTAAGAGTGTTTTTTCAGTAGGAGATGCATCAATCCTTTCTAATGATAAATTACTGGGTAATTGCTGCTGTTGACGCAGAGCATGCTTTTTAGTGTTAATCTGCTTTTGCTTTTTTGTAGCGTATGTTTCTTGATTGGTCACTTTCTTAGTGGTTGTTTGAGTTTCTACAGTTGCAACTAATGGCGCCTGAGTTTCCTCGATCTGTACTGTTAAGGTCAGAGGCTCTTTAGTATGATCAATCAATAAACTATTTTGTTTCAACACGCTACCAATCACGACTGTATGTACAAAAACAGAAATTGCGAGTGCAGCGCCTAAGCTAATGCGTGGCATGTGAAGCTGAGTAAATTGTATAAACGGTTGCTAAAAATTCGCTATTAAATTAATTCTGAATGATCTTGATTCGATTGGATGAAAATGAATGTCATTTACACCTCCGGCAGCTTCGCCGGGTAAGCGTGACGTGTAGTAATAATCAATGGCTGAATCTTTGCGGTTCGTTAAATTATAACCTTCCAAATTGACTGTAATTTTTGAATTAAATTTATAGCCAATGCGCCCATTTAAAGTTGCTGTACTTTTTGATCGTACGCTATTGCCTTCTAAAAGTGGCCTAGGTCCAAAATAACGTAATTGTAAACCACCATAATAAGGGCCAAGGTGATCAACAGACATAGCTAGTGAAGCCACACCCTCTATCGACCCTGGAATCCTGTTACCCAATGGGTCAGAATCACGATACCAGGCTCTTGCATAGGCAATATCCGCATCTATCGTTAACCAATCAGTAGGTTTGTAATAATTAGAGAATTCAAAACCAATTCTACGACTTGCTCTACCTGTATCTGCGGTAGAGCCAGCATCGCCCGCGAAAAGTAATTCAGAGTCAAAGTCTAATTGGTAAAGCGCAAGGCTAGATTGCAAGCCAGGAATAAACTCTGAACGTGCGCCAACTTCAACACCATGCGATTTAACTACGGGCGGTTCATTATTTGAGGCAATCGTTGGATTTTTAGGATCGACCGAGATGGTGATACCGCGTGCATCGTTACTGTGAAAGCCACTGCCTATATTAAAGTAATATTCGGTTTTTGCCCAAGGGCCAAAAACTAGACTTAATTTAGGGCTAAATGTCGTACCATTTGAAGTGCCTGAATTAACCGATAAGTTACTTGAAACATCATTATGGAAATAATCTTCACGCACACCAGCAATAGTTCGAAATTTCTCAGTCCAAAAAGTAGTATTCTGAAAAAATACGCCGATACTACTTTCAACAATATGATCTTGACGTGTCACGGATAAGCGTTCACGCGATTTAGTATTTAACAATCCATTATAAATATTGTCATTTTGAAACTGTATGCCTATTTTATTTTCAGATTTAAAGTTTAAAAAAGGCATTTGCCAGCTATGGTCCCCATTAATAGCCGTGGTTACTCGCCTATCCGGCTGATAGAACTGGTCACCGTCTATAGGATTGTCAAGAAAATAGGTAAAGTTGGAATATAAATCGAGTTTGTTATGAATGATATAGGCATTCAGATTGGTTGAATTCGAGGCTGTTGATTGATGCCAAGCACCCGATAAGCTGTAACGGTCTGCTTTTCCACCGTCTGTATTATCAATTGCATCGAATCTGTTGTTTATATAGCCAGAATCAATCGCACGTTGTGGAATTTGATCGGTGGCATTCCATTTCGCTTGATAAGCCATGGCGGTGATATTGAAACCATTGGCTAAATTGCCTTCACTGTAACGCAACACGCCATTGATTTTTTTATAATCATCAGGTTTGTTGAATGGACCATCATTCTGATAAAGCTCAAGTGCATACAGCAAATTACCATTACCCACTTTCGGTGAATCTGCCAGTAGCAATCTTTTGTAACCATTCTGGCCCATACCAGCGCTTGCAATGCCTTGGTCCAAACGGTCAGCATACATTACACTAACCGCACCTGCAGAAGAAAAATCACCTTCATCCGCATAATAAGGACCCTTGCGGTACTCCAGTCCAGAAGTGATTTCAGGGATTAAAAAATTTAAATCTGTCCATCCTTGGCCATGGCTATGACTTCTCTCATTCACTAGCATGCCATCCACTGTGGTCCGTAAATCCGTACCATGGTCAAGATTAATCCCACGTAGATAGAACTGGTTCGCTTTACCTTCACCACTGTGCTGACTGACAATTAATCCTGGTGTCGCTTCTAGCACCTCGCCTGGACGGTAAACCGTTCTGGCTTCCAGTTGTTTTTGCGTAATATAGCCTTGGCTTGCTGCATCAGAAATACCAATCTGACTGGTACGAGAAGACTCAACGGTAACGCTTTCTAATACTTTCTCTGTGGCATTGTCTTCAGCCGCCGAAGCTATTGGCAGCAATGCACCTAATCCCAACAGTGCTCCTGAAAACCTTAAAAATAAATGTTGATAATTTTCTTGTTTGTTTGCCATGATAATCACGCTCTAAATTAAGGTTTTTAAAATGCACTCGTCAATTCGTTTTTAAATTCGCCGCTCATTTTTATAAATATACATATCTTTAGATAAATATTATGATAAATAATTAATTTGTCATACTGATACGTAAATAATTTTAAATTAGATGCCTGATCAATTAAAATACAGCAAAAAAATATACTTAATATGTACGTTATCGAATTTACCGTTGTTTAAAGTTAACATCATGTATTGGGTTGGAGATGAACATGGGGCAATAAACTAATCGGGTGACCATGCTCGTGGTGTGCATGCGAGTGCGTTTCTATCTCTACTGGCACTGTATTGATACTGCCGTGACGTACGCCACTCAAAGCAATCAATTCATTTGCAAACGTATTCACTAATTTAAATGGGCCTTTGAGTACTAATGTTTCAAGACAATTTTCATGGTCAAGATGCACTTGCATGGTAGAGATACAAATATCATGGTGCTCATGCTGCATCCCCATAATTTTATGTGCCAGTTGCCTCTCAGCATGATTGTAGACATAGCTCACCGTAGCCACGCAATACATTAGTTTATATTTGGTTTTACGGTCAGCTTCAATACGCGCACGAAGCAAGTCTCTAAATGCTTCTGAACGATTAAGATAGCCATGTTGAGAAATCAAATCATCAAATTGTTGCGCCAATGACTCTTCAAGTGAGATGGTGATTCGCTGCATCATTTATCCTGACAAAGTGAATAAGTTAGAGGTTATAGTGTACAACGCAACAATAATACAGTTATGGTCATCTATAATTTAACTAAGATTGATGTAGGTCGCATTGCATGTTAAGGGCTAGTTTATTGCTAATTACTGACTAATCATTCATGAATTTGCGTAAGCTTTATTCAAGATGAGTAGGCTTTTTTTGTTAAGAAAATCGAACAATAATTCGTCTTGGTTTTAACTAGTTGAGGGTATCCCAATTCCCATATGTCCGCTTAGGGCCGACTACGGCAACTGGGCCTTAGTAGTTGATGGTCCACGTTGGAGATTATTACAGTTGATCAGGCTAAACTAGATCATATGCAAAAAATGCTTACTCTGACTGTCCGCAATCTTGGATTCTAATATTCTGGCATTGATGAGCATCTAAAGTACTGTAAATAAGAACTACTATGCCAATTAAAAGTACATATCACTATCTGAATAAAATTAGCATATTCATCATATACCATAAGTTGTCGTAGACCCATTACCATTATAGGTTTCAAGCTGGTTCAGTCAGACGAAATATTACTCGTTTTATCTCACTTTATGACTACACAATCACCATTACTTTACCGTACTTATCCACGCTCCCTGAATCCATGCAAGAATGTTACTTTTAAATTCATAGTCATG
>JACMMS010000022.1 GCA_014378915.1 Methylophilaceae bacterium | reverse complement strand
GTGGCTGGAGTTAAAGATTTGCATGAACAAGATTTAGCAGTTGGTTATGGCAGTGTGTTTATGCCAAATGCTTTTAATAAAAAAAATATCCTAATGCTCAATATGCTTGGGCTTGGCAGTATGTTTTTCCTTCTGCTAAGCAATCGGTCGATCATCGAGTAAATGCAAGTTTGCAAGTGGTTAGGCGGCATCATTTGCAAAATCTAGCAGTGCAAAAGGCGGTTAAGCAGGCGGTGCGTGATGCTGACTTTACTAAGCTTGCAACACCACATACGTTTAGACATAGTTTTGCTGCGCATTTGCTAGAGAGTGGCTATGATATTCATACTGTGCAAGATCTATTATGGCATAGTGATGTGGTTACCTCTATGATTCATACGCACGTGATTAATAAAGGTGGCCGAGGGGTTACTAGCCCATTAGATGTTTTGTAATGCGCTTAAATCATTAAAGCAAGCTTACTTAGGGCAAGTTTTTATAACCCACGATAATAGCAACGCGTCTGTTTTTTGCTTTTCCTGCTTCATCAATGTTATCTGCAATAGGACGCGATGCACCGTAGCCAGTGGCGCTTAAACGTTGTTCTGCAATACCTTCAGCGCTGAGTAGGCCAACTAAACGGCTGGCACGAATGGCGGAAAGCTCCCAGTTGGAGCGGTAATCGCGATTGCTAATGGGGGTGTTATCGGTGTGGCCTTCTACAATAATTGGGTTAGATTGTGTTTGTAGTTGCGCGGCAATTTCGCTTAGTGGTGCAGTGGCGTTTTCTGATAACTCTGCCGAGCCTGGGGTGAACAATAAGCTATCATTAAGGTTAATCATTAATCCGTGTTCGTTAACGGTAATGTCGATTTTGCCTATGTTGACTAACGGGGCTAACGATTGCGTAAGCTGCCCAGCTATAGCCGTCATATTCTTTTTTTCGCGGTTGTGCCGGTCAGTTTTTAGCTTGGTCAAATTGAGCGGGCTAAATATTTTAGGTTTGGATCCATTGCCGGTGCTACCACCAACAGCGGCATATTTGTTCAGCATAAGCGCGCTATTTTGATTAAAAGCACTGCCTAGCGATGAAGTGAGTTGCGTATATTTATTAGTATTCACTGATGAAATAGAGTACATCACAACAAAAAATGCAAACAATAAAGTAATAAAATCTGCGTACGAAATTAGCCAGCGGTCGTGGTTATCGGGCTCTTCTATATAGTGTTTTCTACGCATGGTGTGGGATTTCTATTAAAGGCTATTAATATTTAGTGCATGTAAGTGTAAAGCCGCTCTTCTACTATTTTTGGGTGATCGCCTTTGGCAATAGAAACACAGGCGTTTAATATCATTTCGCGGCGCATCATTTCATGATTAATCAAGTTTTTGAGCTTATTACCGATAGGTAAAAAGAATAAATTAGCTAATCCAACACCGTAAATCGTAGCCACAAAGGCAACGGCAATACCACTGCCTAGTTTGCTCGGGTCAGATAAATTTTCCATCACATGAATTAGGCCTAATACCGCACCTAATATCCCTAGTGTGGGAGAATACCCGCCTGCAGCTTCCCATATTTTGGCGGCTTGGCGTTGTTTTTGCTCATAGTAATACATATCGATACTGCATATTTCGCGGATTTTTTCTGGTGCAATACCATCGATCATTAAACGTAAAGCTTGTTTAACAAAGTGATCTTTTTCAATTTGTAATTGTGGCTCTAATGCAAGTAGGCCATCTTTACGCGCGATATAACTCCAGCGGTTTATTTTTTTAATCAGGCTTAATCGATCATCGACAATGGGTTTAAAAATGAGCGGTAACATGCGCATACCAAGCACAAAGTTATTAGGCTTAGTTTGCAATAACACTGCACCAAGCGTGCCAAAAAATACCACTAAAAATGCAGCAGGTTGTAGTAATGAGCCAATGTGGCCACCCTCTGCCGCTTGACCTAGCAGCAGCGCAAGTAGTGCAATGACTATGCCACTTATACTGCCCCAGTCCATGCTTTCTCTTTCATTGTTACTCTTAATCGTGCTACGGCTTGTGTATGTAATTGGCAAACGCGAGATTCAGAAACTCCCATAATCGCGCCAATTTCTTTTAAATTAAGCTCTTGCTCGTAATACAAGGCCATTAACAGCTTTTCGCGCTCTGGTAAATCACCAATCGCAACTACT
This sequence comes from Methylophilaceae bacterium, assembly GCA_014378915.1. Taxonomy (GTDB): domain Bacteria; phylum Pseudomonadota; class Gammaproteobacteria; order Burkholderiales; family Methylophilaceae; genus JACMMS01. The sequence continues at coordinate 59,549 of JACMMS010000022.1, read as the reverse complement.
AAGCTTTCTTTAAAATTGCTGCTTAGCAATACTTGCAAAGGGTTGCTGGCAACATCATTCATGTAACGATCTAAAAAATGTCCATCGTTTTCAGTTTCCTGAAAATCATCGTAATACAATAATTGGTGGCCGCTACAATCACCCAGCAACTCGCGGTAATCATCAATGCTAAGCTCCATATGTTTGGCTACTTCACCTTCAGTAGGAGGGCGTTGTAGTTTTTGCTCTAGCTGTGTTACTGCGCTTTCTACAGTGCGCATGTCTTTTCGTACACTACGCGGTAGCCAATCTGCACTGCGCAGTTCATCAATAATAGAGCCGCGAATACGTTGCACAGCATAGGTTTCAAACTGTGCGCCTAGGTTATCTTGAAACTTTTTAACCGCATCAAGTAAGCCCATCATGCCCGCCTGAATCAGGTCGTCAACCTCTACACTCGCAGGTAGTTTAGCTTTCATTTGATAGGCGATTTTTTTAACCAACATGCCATGTTGTTGCAGCATTTTGGTTTCATCTAGGCATTGCCCAGTGGCGTTATACATCACATTGCTCCTTCAAAAATACCAGAGCCGCTTAATAAACGGTGGTTAACATTACGTGCATAATCAGATGCATGGTGAGGTAAATAGGGTGATGTGCTTCTATCATCTATTCTGTAATCTAAGTGTTTTGCAATAGCCTTAAATGCAGCGCTAGCTTGTGCTAACGGAAATGCATTAATGACACTGCTGCCTAGTTTTGATGCCTTGGCTAATGCCTCATCAGCGGGTACAACGCCAATAAACTTTAATTCTAGTTTTAAATAGCGTTTGGCAACTTGGGTGATATTTCTAAATATAATTTTGGCTTTTTCATCGCTGGTATCGGTGACTAAAATACCAATAGGCTGGCTTTCAATATTCGCATGAATATGCTGGGTTGAAATTTGCTTAATGAGTTGATACGCTTGTTTAATATCTTCTGCTTGGCTGGTGAGGTGAATCACAATTTGTCCAAGATTCAGTGTTTTAATCGGCAATTGTTGCTGGTGATTAAGCTTGGTTTCTACCAACACAAATTGATATTGCATCGCTAATTTGCAAAATAATGAATCTAACAAGCTGCCTCTTTCAAAATCCAATGCGTTTTCTTGTTGATGACGTAATAATGCGGCTACGTAATAACCTTCATCCATTTGTGTGGTCATTTGATTAACATCCATGGGCTTATGAATGAAGTCGATGAGTGGTGCTTTTAATTTAACGTTAGAAGGAAAAGGGCTGTTTTGCACAATCAGTACATCGCCACCATCGGAACATAAGCTTGCGGCTAGATTACTCATCAGCCTTGCAGGCTGAGTTTTTGCCGCAGAAATAATGGATAAAACACGCGGCTGTGGGCTCACCATTAAGCGACGTAAGCCTGAAGCTTGGTCGTTTAAATAGCTAGACTTTGAAAAATCAGCGTTAGAGAAATCAGCATTTGTGAAGCTAGGCATGGTTAAACTCCATCGTATCTAGGTTGCTCGACATACCTTGCTCTTCCATGCTGATACTATTGGCCATAATAATGGCTAAATCCTCTGGTCTATGTTGAAATAATTGGCTATTAGCTGCACCTAATTTAAAGGCTCTATGTATTAAATACTGCTTATTTGGCGCCAGTAAATCTTCAGGTACGCGTTGGCCATTGGCTACAAAATACAAACGTAATTTTTCTCTAATAATTACATCCAATGCGCTACCTATGGTGGCTGCTTCATCTAGCTTGGTTAAAATGCAGCCATCTATGCCACGTCCACGGTAGGCGCGGATCACATCAGTAAGTGTTTCATTAGTGTTGGTGCTATTAAGGCACAATAATTTTTTGATATGAAAGTTATTGCTAGATAACAACGCAATTTGCTCGGTGACCATCCGGTCGCGTTGGCTAACGCCTACTGTATCAATCAAAATTGTGTGTTTATGACGCAACTCATTTAGCGCAATTTCTAAATCCGCCTGATCTTTAACGGTGTGTACCATCACCCCTAAGATTTTGCCGTAAATGCGTAATTGCTCATGGCCAGCGATACGATAACTATCAGTAGTAATTAAGCCCAGTTTGTTTGCACCATGTTTCATGACAAAACGTGCGGCAAGTTTAGCTGTAGTGGTGGTTTTACCTACACCCGTTGGGCCGATAATTGCAAATACGCCACCTTTATCAAGCAAATTATCTTCATTTTCTATAGTGCGCATATTGTTACAAAGTATGGTGTCTGCCCATTTTGCAGCTTGTTCAAACTTGCTAAATTTAGGTAATTTTTCTGTAATTTGACGTGATAGCGATGGGCTAAATCCAGCCGTGAGCATTCTGTTGAGCAAGTTTGCTTTAAACGGCTCACGACGTTGTGTATTTGCCCAAGAAATTTCAGCAATTTGGCTTTGAAGCATGCTGCGCATTGTACGAATCTCTCTCATCACGCTGGCCATTTCTTGGTTGTTGGCATCGCTACTAAGCGCTTTTTCAACATTAGTTTTAGCAGCATTTTTAGGTATATTATTTTTTGGTGTGGCTTGATTAGTTTGATTTTTAGGGCTCAGGTCTTTGCCAAATGTTTGCTTAGCTTGCTTGGCCTGTGTTTGTACAAATTGTACTGAGGCTACTTCAGAACTATATTCATCTTCTAAGTAATCTTCTGAGCCAAAGTTTTGTACATGAGTTTGTGTGCGACTCTGTTCACGGCGGCTATTAGTTTCTTGGCTTTGATGGCCGTGAGCATAGCGTGGCTCATTAAATACAGATTCTGCCTCATCTTCATAGCCCGCATAATTGGTCTCTGCAAATTGCGAAGTAGAGCTAGGGGCTTCATCACGCTGTTGATTAAGTACCATATTTAAAAAGCTATCTGGTCGTTCTGGTAATAGCTTTTTATTAGGCGCAGCGTTATTTTGCGTGCGATGTTGGCTAGATAGCATCACTTCTGAGGCGGGAGTTGGCGCCTGGTTAATGAGCGTATCCATATCTTCCTCACGCGAGGCTAAAATTTGGCTACCGCCATCGACTTCTTTGTTCGATAAAATAATGGCACTATCGCCTAATTCGTTACGCACCATATTGAGTGCTTCACGCGAAGTTTTTGCGAAAAATTTTCTTACGTTCATACTGTGCCTCCTATCAGGCTAGTCACTCTAATGGTTTTTGAATCGGGTAATTCTTCATGTGATAACACACGTAACTGAGGTATTGCGCGGCGTAAAAATTTTGATAATGAAGTTCTGAGTGAAGCAGAAACAAGTAATACAGGCGTTACGCCCAATTGCTCTTGCTGGCGTGAGGCGTATTCTGCTTCGCGTGCAAGGGTATCTGCTAAACCTGGTTCTATGGCAGAGCCACCGTTGTTGGATTGCATGGATTGCACTAGTAAGCGCTCGAGTTGATTATCTAAAGTAATCACTGAAATTTCATTACTATTAGGGAACAACTGTTGCACGATTGATCTGCCCAATTGCACGCGGATAAGGGTAGTGAGCTCTTCTGGGTTTTGGGTACGTGGTGTATGTTCGGCTAGGGTTTCTAAAATAGTACGCATATCGCGGATGTTCACACCTTCAACTAATAAGTTTTGTAGCACCTTTTGTAAAACAGATAAGCTAAGTAATTTAGGAATAAGTTCTTCAATGAGTTTTGGTGATTCTTTAGCGATTAAATCAAGCAATTGCTGTACTTCATCTCGACCTAATAGCTCAGAAGCATGCGTGTTAATAATTTGATTTAAATGCGTAGCAATCACAGTGCTGGCATCTACGACTGTATAGCCCATGGCTTGTGCTTGATCTCTGACATCGGCATTAATCCAAATTGCAGGTAAGCCAAATGCAGGTTCAGTTGTTTCTAGCCCAGGTACATTCCCTGATACCATACCAGGGTTAATGGCTAAAAATTGGTTATGATAAGATTCTCCACTGGCTATTTCTACGCCTTTAAGGGTAATGCGATAACCTGAAGCTTTTAATTCTAAGTTATCTTTGATATGCACAGTGGGTGATAAAAAGCCCACAACTTGTGTAAATTTTTTACGTAAGCCCTTGATTCGTTTTAATAATTCGCCATCTTGAGCAGCATCTACTAGCGGAATGAGTCTGTAACCGACTTCTAAGCCGATAATGTCTATAGGGAAAATATCTTTCCAACTGGCTTCTTCAGCTTCTGGAATTGCAGCTTGCGCTGCTATTTCTTGAGGTTCGTCTTTTTTAGCTTGGTTTTTCTCAAGATAATAAGCACCGCCGCTTAATATTAAGCCCAAAGTTAAAAAAGCTAAATTAGGCATGCCAGGTATTACACCCATCCCGCCAATAATTCCCGCTGTGATGTAAATTGTTTTTGGGTTAGAAAACAATTGATTGACCAACTGTTTACCGATGTCCTGGTTATTAGCAACACGAGAAACTACAACACCTGCAGCTATTGAAATTATAATGGACGGAATTTGCGCCACTAAACCATCACCAATCGCAAGCATAGTGTAGTTTTTAACGGCATCCATAAACGACATATCATGCTGCAATAAGCCCACAATTAAGCCACCAATAATATTGATGATAATCACCAAAATGCCTGCAACTGCATCACCGCGCACATATTTACTTGCACCATCCATCGCGCCATAAAATTCGGCTTCTTGGCTCACTTCAGTACGGCGTCGGCGTGCATCATCTTCACCAATTAACCCTGCATTTAAATCAGCATCAATCGCCATTTGCTTGCCTGGCATCGCATCTAAGGTAAAGCGGGCACCAACCTCGGCAATCCGACCAGCACCTTTAGTCACTACAGTAAAGTTGATGATAGTTAAAATCACAAACACCACAATGCCTACCGCGTAATTGCCACCTATTAAAAAGTGTCCAAAGGCTTCAATCACTTTACCTGCAGCCGCTGGGCCACTATGGCCCTCAGTTAATACTAAACGAGTTGATGCAACGTTGAGCGATAAACGCAGCATGGTTGTCATTAATAACACAGTTGGAAAAGCCAGAAAGTCCAGTGCCTTAACTGTGTTAAGCCCAATCAATAGCACCAATATAGAAAGCGCGATGTTAAAGCTAAACATAATATCAAGGATAATTGGGGGCAATGGCAGTACCATCATTGATAGCAACATGACAATAATCAGCGGCGCTGCCACTGAGCTGCCACCTAATCTATTCAACATAGCTTTAATATCTAGGCCGTTCATACTGGCATAGCCTTGCTAACTTGAGTGCCATTTTGAGTACTTTTTTGTACATCTACATAATGTGGGTCTAGCGAATCTGGCACAACTACATTGCGTTGCAATTCTGGGTAAGCGCCATCACCCTGTTTGTAAGCGCGTAGTTGAAACACATAAGCCAATACCTCAGCCACCGCTAAATATAAGGCCTCTGGGATTTCATCACCTAATTCAGTATGTGCATATAAAGCACGGGCAAGTTTAGGCGATTCTAATAAAGGTAAGTGATTTTCAGCAGCGATTTCACGAATTTTAAGTGCAAGCACATCAGAACCTTTAGCCACCACAACAGGTGCGCGCATATCGTTACCACTGTATTTAATGGCAACTGCATAATGGGTTGGGTTGGTAATGACCACATCCGCTTTTGGTATTTCACCCATCATGCGGCGTTTTGCCATTTCGCGTTGTTGCTGGCGAATTTTGGCTTTCATCTCAGGGTTGCCATCAGACTCTTTAGCTTCTTGACGCACTTCTTCACGCGTCATTTTTAACTTATCGGCATAGTGTTTAAGTTGGTAGGGCACATCTAATGCTGCAATAAGCACTAAAGCAGCAACAATAGACAAAAAACCTTTAATTAAAAGCAGGCTAACGACATGAACACCTTCATGGATAGGTAATTGAGAAAGCCCTAAGATAGGCTCTAAATCTTTTTTAACGACAACATAAGCGACAGCACCTACTAAAGTCGCTTTAATGATAGATTTAACAAGCTCGACCATTGAATTTTTGGAGAACAGATTACCAAAACCTTGAATAGGGTTTAAGCGGGTGAATTTAGGTTCTAAGGCTTTTGCAGAAAAAATCCAACCACCCATGAGCGCGGGTGAAAAAGCGCCTACCAATAAAATAACAGCCGCTAATGGCGCAAAAGCCATCAACAAGTCGGAGAGTGAGGCGCTGATGCGGTTTAGCAAGTAGCTAGCATCGAAAGCAGATTGATGATCAAAACTTAAGCCCGCACTTAAATTCTCTTTAAGCGCATCGTTCAAGTGTTGCCCTAACACCCACAATGCTAAACCAGAAGCAAGCAATACAATACAAGTGGCAAGCTCACGAGAGCGCGGCACATCACCTTCCTCACGTGCTTTTTCAATGCGTCTTGAGGAGGCTGGTTCTGTTTTTTCTAAATCGCTATCTTCAGCCACTTTGATTGCCCTCTAACTTAAATAGTACCAGTCAGTTAATAACTGGTACGCCTGTTAGAAACAATTATCGTGGACTAGCTTGAGAGTGTATCTGATGATTAATGGGGAAAAAGTAGCTTTAATTAAAGCTCAAATTTTTGGATGTATATAATAGGAATAACGGCAATATTGACTGAAACTTTAATTTAAAAAATGCTTGAATACTACCTAGCATTAAAGCGCCTTAATTAATTTACTAAGCTCATCTATGTAGTCATCAATAAGTGGTTTAAGCTCGGTAATCATTGGTTCAATATTTTCTAAGTCACCATCACGTGCTGTTTGCTCTAATAGTATGGAGGCTTTGAATAAAGCGGCTACATCGACCATTGAGGTGGAGCCCGCGAGATTATGTGCAATTTGTGAAACGCGGATTGGGTCATCAAGCTCATAAGCTTCAATGAGCTGCTGGTAAGCTAAAGGTAAAAACTCCAGCATCATAATGACGATTTTTTTCAAATCATCCGGCTTAATAGATGCAAGCGCTTTAGTAGAGAGCATGTTTTGATCAACCTCTAAAATTGACTTAACTTGATTATATTTTGCATTAGTTTTTGCACGGCTTATTGCCTCAATTTTGCTTAATAACACTTTAGGATCAATAGGTTTAGCAATGTAATCATCCATGCCAGCATCTAAGCAATGTTTTTCATCATATTTGCTACCGCTAGCCGTAACAGCAATAATATGCTTTCTTTGAATAACGCCACCTGCAGCTTGCTCGCGCCTTCTAATTTCTGCAGTGGCATCGTAGCCATCCATGACGGGCATTTGCCCATCCATTAGTACTAAATCATAAACTTGCTCTTCTAATAGACTTAGCACCTCAACACCATTGTGCGCTACAAAACATGAATGTCCGGTGCCTGTTAAAATGGCCTGTATAAATAGCTGATTAATTAAATGGTCGTCAGCAATCAATACATTTAATTTTTGTGTCGCTTTATTTTGAACTGAGGGCACTTTATTACACCTTTAAGTTTGCTATTAATATTTTTCTAATCACAAAATGAATTAGAAAGCTAACGCCTATAAATGCAGCAAGCAGAAAGTGTGCCACTACAAAAAACATTAGAAATTAAGACCATATAGCTAGATAAAACAATTATTAACACAGTACTTAAACATGTTAAATCCAGCAACAAGTTGATTAAATGAATGCAACTAATATTTTGTTGATAACGACATCAGCATAATTTGATTGATTGGTGAGTCAATAGTTAAATTAAGCTATTTTACAGAGTCTATTTGCTTTAATAAATTTAACCACTTAATATTAAGGTGATCAAGTTTTCTATCTATGCAAATAAAAAATAACTCACTAATAAAATATAAATTATTGATTTGAAAGAAATAAACTGATGTATCCAAATAAAGTTTCTAATCTTGAACTGCTTTATCAAGGGGATTACAATTTATACGTTGCTATTATTTCTATTTTAATCTGCATATTTACTTCTTATGTAGCCATCGATACTTTAAGGCGCGTCAACCAAGCCTCAAAAAATACCAACTGGATATGGATTGTCTTAAGCTCCATTAATATGGGTGTTGGTTTTTGGGCAATGCATTATATGGGCATATTGTCGTTTGTTAATTCAATTGGTAAAACCTATGACGGGATGTTGACACTTTTGTCAATTTTTCCAGCGATTTTTGTTGGTTTAATTGTAGTTATTTTGATTGAAGTTAGCAATGTCTCTAGAAAAAGACTGTTTTTTTCCAGCATTTTGTTAGGTGGCGGCTTCAGCGTTATCCATTATTTAGGTGTGCTTTCTATACGCTTGCCTGGTCAAATTGCCATTAATCCTTATTGGCTAGTATTTTCTTTAGTTTTTTCCATTTTCATAGCTTATAACGTATTAAATTTTTTGAATAAATCACGTTTGGTAGGTCAGTTTTATGAGGTGGCTTCGGCCATTGTATTGAGTATATCTGCTTGGATGATGCACTTTGTCGCCATGGTTTCAACTTACTATATAAAAACTCCTACCAGTAGGATGCCAGATGTAGAAATTAATGCACATCAGCTGGCGATTTTAATCACAATTGTTGTTTTTATTACATTGTTGCTGTTGTTTTTTTCTTACATTGTGGGATATAGCAAATTTAAAAAATCGCAACAACATAGTGAGCGAGATTTAGCGATTCTACTCGAAACTATTGAAGATTATGCGATTATTAAGTTGGATATTTATGGCTATATCAAGTCTTGGAATATCAGTGCAGAACGAATGCATGGCTACAGTAATGAGGATGTTTTAGGGCGTAGCTTTGCGATTTTTTGCCCAAAAACTGAAACCTTATATGGTCGAACTTCTGAGATTTTAGAACAAGCTTTTATGTTGAATAAATTTGAGGAAGAGGGCTATCGTTACCGAAAAGACGGTAGTAAGTTTTGGGCTAACACGGTCATTCGTCCCATTTCAGGTTTAGTTGGAAAACATGAAGGTTTTTCAATGGTGACGCGTGACTTTACCCGACGAAAAACCGCTGATGATACAATTAATCAAAAACAGCAATTTATTAATCGTATTACCGATTCAATGAGTGAGGCTGTTTATGTAGTGGACCAAAATGGATTTTTAATCTTTATTAATCCAGAAGCTGAGCGGTTGTTAGGTTGGAAGTGGGAAGAAATTCAAGATTGTAATATGCACTCTGTTGTTCATCCACCAAGAGAAGATGGCAAGCATTTGAAATATGATGAGTCTTTAGTTAAGCAATCGATGGTAGAAAAAGAGGTAATACACTCAGATGAGCGGTTCTTTACCTCAAAAGATGGCGTACGATTCCCCGTGGCTATGACTGCTTCTCCTTTGCGTAATGGTGAAGAAATTACCGGTAGTGTGGTGATTTTTAGGAATATCGAAAATGAAAAAATCATTGCTGAAACGCTTAAGCAAAGTGCTTCACGCATGCGTGAATTATTGGAGTTAAGCCCTATTGCTGTGAGAATTTCTTCCATTAGAACTGGTGAAATTATCTTCGCTAATCAGAGCTTTGCACACTTAATACACTTAGATGCTGACAAAGTATTAGGTGCTAAGCCAGCCAATTTTCATCAAAAACCAGATGATTACATCGAAATCACTAAGCTTGCGGCAACGGGTAACCCCGTTATTAATCGTTTGCTTAAGTTACAAACAGCTGATTTAGAACAGATTTGGTGTTTGACCTCGTACTTTTGTATTGAGTATGAGGGTGAGCGCGCAATTTTAGGCTGGTTATATGACGTCACTGAACTTAAACATGCACAAGAAATAGCTGAAGATGCGGTACGTACAAAATCACAATTTTTATCAACGATGAGCCATGAAATTAGAACGCCAATGAATGGTGTGGTGGGTATGGTAGATTTGATATTAGATTCTGATTTAGATGATCAGCAACGTGATTTTGCAAAAACAATTAAAGACTCAGCGAGTGCTTTGTTAGAAGTGATTAATGATATTTTAGACTTTTCAAAAATTGAAGCTGGCAAGCTAGAAATAATTTCAAAGCAATTTAATTTAATGAAATTAGTTGAAGGTTGTATTGATCTGCTTGCTTCTAATTCGCGACAAAAAAAAATTACATTGATGAGTTATGTTGACCCGAAAACGCCTTCTATTTTATTGGGTGATGAAGGGCGGATTAGACAAGTCATAATCAACTTATTAGGCAATGCCATTAAGTTTACCAATCATGGCGAAGTCTCGCTAACCACTAGCTTAATTAGTCGCACAGAACATGAATGTTTAATTAGAGTAGAGCTTAAAGACACAGGTATTGGTATGAGCCAGAGTGTTATTGAAACCTTGTTCCAGCCTTTTATACAAGGTGATGGCTCAATTACAAGGCTTTATGGAGGCACTGGTTTAGGCTTAACTATCTCTAAACGCTTAGTTGAGGCGATGGGCGGTCAAATTGGTATTAGCAGTAAAGTAAATAAAGGTTCAACGTTTTGGTTTGAGATTAATTTAGGCACTGAAAATAATCAATCTGCCGAGTTAGGTCTTAATTTTATTGCAGGTAGAACTGCCTTAATTATGGCGCCACCATGTGCAGCACGTAGCATTATTGTTAAAAGCTTATCTACATGGGGCATTCATGGCAGAGAGGTTACTAATGAAAACACACTAATGTCAGTATTAGCACAAGAACAAGAGTTTGATTTAGTGTTGCTTACTTCTTTAGTTGAAGGTTTGGATTTAGCTAAAACTAAACAGCTCATTAGGGAACATAACCCTAAACAGCGCATTTTAATGCTATCTGAAGCACGTAAATTGATTACAGATTTAGATGAAAGAACGACTTACTGTCCGTTATTACCTATTAAACAATCTATATTATTTGATGCGATTTTAATTACTTTAGATCGCAGGCAAACATTCAATCCAGTGCTTGTCACTCGCAAGCGTCAAACTGACTATGTCGTTCCGCTCAATATAGTGGATCAGGAAATATCTATTTTATTAGTCGATGACAATATCATTAATCAAAAAGTGGCTGAAAATCAGCTGAGCCGACTTAACTATAATTTCACTACAGTGAGTAATGGTGCCGAGGCGGTGGCCACATTAAATTCTAATCAATTTGATTTGATTTTAATGGATTGCCACATGCCTGTGATGGATGGTTATGAAGCGACTAAAATTATCCGTGGGCAAGAGCAAGCAACTGGCGAACACATTCCAATTATAGCGATGACAGCTAACGCAATGAGTGGGGATCGTGAGCTTTGCTTGGCTGCGGGTATGGATGCTTATTTATCTAAGCCTATTCAAGCGGCGGAGTTACAAACCCTGCTAGAAATTTGGGTACAAAAAATAATGCTGGATACTAGTATTAAAAGAGATCCCCCTCAAGTTATTCGACAAGTGGTCGATATAAACAGGTTGATAGACGTATTTGGAAATGATAAACATGTTATTAAAAATATTTTGGATATTTTCAACGAAAGCATGATCGACACTATGCTTAAATTAACTAAAGCAGTTAAGGACTCAAACTATGTGGAAATTAAGCAGCTTGGTCATCAAATTGCAGGCTCTGCATCTAATATTGGTTTAGAGGTCTTAAGTGATTTGGGACGCTCACTTGAGCGTATTGCGCTAGTGCATAAGACCAATAAAAACAGTGATTCACAACATTTAATAGTTGAAGCAAAAGATTTACTTACTGCAACGGAACAAGCACTTAAGGAGGTGGCAGCATTTAGTGCTGCTTATGACTAAAACGGAATTTAAAACAGTGTTTAAAATGGTGTTTTTTCAGTTTATAAACATACTCATATTAAAGGATTAGCTATGCAAGTGCTTATTGTAGATGACCACCAACCTAACATTAACTTGATTACTGCTATGTTAGAAAAAATAGATCACATTGAGCCTATTCAATACACTAATCCCAAGCAAGCATTGGCTTGGTGTGCGTATAACGATCCTGATTTAGTGTTATTAGATTACATGATGCCCGATATGGATGGCATACAATTTATACAAGCGTTTCGCAAACTCCAAGGTAAAAGTGCAATTCCAGTGATGATCGTCACTGCTTATACTGAAACTGCAGTGCGTCATTTAGCTTTGCAAGCGAGTGCTAATGACTGCTTGTATAAACCAATTGACCGCATTGATTTAACTACTAAAGTCAAAAACATGCTCACTTTACGCAAAGCCCAACTTCAATTGACTAACCGCGCAATGTGGTTAACAGAGGAAGTAAAGAGAATTGCAGCACAAGTAGTTTCTCGTGAAAAAGAAGCCACATTACGTCTATCACGCGCTGCAGAATACCGTGATTCAGAAACTGGTACGCATATTTTGCGCATGGCTTACTACGCGCAACATATTGCGATTAATTTAGGCCTTTCAGAAGCTGATTGTCAGTTAATATTAGATGCAGCCCCACTGCACGATATTGGCAAAATAGGAGTGCCAGATCATATTTTGTTAAAACCATCTGCATTAGATGATGAAGAGTGGGCAGTCATGCGTAGGCATCCAGAGTTTGGTATGAATATACTGAAAGGCAGCACTTCAAAGTTATTGCAGGCTGGTGAGGCTATTGCTTATTCGCACCATGAAAAATACGATGGTAGCGGCTACCCGCAAGGTTTACTTGAAGAAAAGATCCCTTTGTTTGCTCGTATATGTGCTATTGCAGATGTCTTTGATGCACTAACAACGGTGCGACCCTACAAAAATGCTTGGGATATTGAGACTGCTACCAATTATATCAAAGAGCAAAGTGGCAGTCATTTTGATCCAAAATGCGTGCAAGCATTTTTTGCTAATTGGGAAAATATTTTAGATATTCGCGAAAAATATAGTGACTGCGAAGAAGCTATTATTTAGTGGCGAGCCTTGTATGTAATTAAACTGCTCTAGTTTTTAACAAAATACCAAAATCATATGCGAGTATAGTGGACTCAAAAGTTTAGCTTTAAACCTACTTTTGAAGCGAATATTCAAGATTTATTCTAAGTAAAAAAATCAGCAAATATGTGCAATATATGTTTAATTTTTCATCCAGACTATCCGAAATAATTTCAACAACATGGCAACAGAAAGTTGCTTGATTCACTCAATCTCGTTTATCAATATCTGATTTAAATCAATGATTAATTTTTGATTTTAGCCCGCATCATGCTACTATTTTAAGTCATAAGCGGAGCTTCAATTTTAAATTGTACCTTTAGCAATTTATCGTATTAATCATGTCGTATTAATCATAAAGAACAACCTAGGCTATCCCTAAGTCAAAGAGCAAAAAACCAATGAGCAAAAAAACCAGAAACTCAGATCCACATGCTACGCGAGAAGCTTCAAATTACGCTAGCCCGCTGCCTAGTCGAGAGTTTGTGCTGCAAATCATGTCTGATCAAGGCATTCCATTAAGCGCGGATCAATTGTATTTGTTGTTGGACATTAGTGATGAGGAGCGCGAAATATTTAATAAGCGTCTCAACGCAATGGAGCGTGAAGGGCAAATTATGCGTAATCGCAAAAATCAGTTATGTATTGCAGAAAAATTACATTTAATTGTTGGTAAAGTACAGGGGCATCCTGATGGTTTTGGTTTTTTAATTCCTGATAACGGTGAAGAGGATTTGTTTTTATCACAACGTGAAATGTCGCAAGTGTTACATGGTGATCGCGCAATGGTACGCATGGCAGGTTTAGATCGCAAAGGCCGCCCGGAGGGAAAAATCGTTGAAGTGCTTGAGCGCACTAATCAAACCTTAGTTGGACGTGTAATGCAAGGCCAAGGCGTCACCATTGTGGCGGCTGAAGATAAACGTATTAATCAGGATATTTTGATTCCGTACCATTTAGATATGGGTGCAAAAGTAGGGCAGGTCGTTACGGTAGAGCTAACAGCACAGCCATCAGCTAATGCTCGTCCAATGGGTAAGGTGATACAAATTCTAGGTAACTACGCTGATAGCGGCATGGAAATTGAAATTGCTTTGCGTAAACATCAATTGCCACATGAGTTTTCACCAGCCGCTGTTAGGCAGGCTGAGGCATTTAGCCCGTTAGTGCAGCCTGCTGATTATAAAGGTCGTGTTGATGTCCGCGATTTAGCCCTTATCACCATTGATGGTGAAACTGCGCGTGACTTTGATGATGCGGTATATGCTGAACCGCAAGGCAAAGGCTGGCGCTTAGTAGTGGCTATTGCGGATGTAAGCTATTACGTTAAACCAGGAGATCCATTAGATTTAGAGGCTTATGACCGTGGTAATTCGGTCTATTTCCCACGTCGTGTTATCCCAATGTTGCCAGAGGCGCTATCTAACGGTTTATGCTCACTTAAGCCAGAGGTTGAGCGTATGTGCATGGTCTGTGACATGCAAGTGGATGGTCTTGGTGTCGTTAAACAATACAAGTTTTATCCGTCGATTATGCTTTCTAAAGCCCGAATGACCTATACACAAGTATTTGAAATGCTGCAAAACCCAGAAGGTGAATTAGCGCAAGAATATGCATGGTTGATGCCACATGCGCAGCATTTGTATTCATTATATAAGCTGATGTTGGCTCAACGTGAAAAGCGTGGTGCAATTGAGTTTGAATCTTCTGAAACCATCATGATTTTTAATGACAACGGTAAGATAGATCGTATAGAGGCTTATGCACGTAACGAAGCGCATCGATTAATTGAAGAGTGCATGCTTGCAGCGAACGTATGTGCAGCTGATTTTTTAAAGGCGAATGAGCATCCAGCGTTGTATCGTATTCATGAGGGCCCAACACCTGAAAAATTAGAAGCTTTACGTACGTTTATGGGGGAGTTTGGTTTCGGTGTAGCAGGTGGTGATACCCCACACGCCAAAGATTACGGCAGGCTCATTAAACAGTTTAAAGGGCGTCCAGACGAGCAATTGTTGCAAACAGTATTGTTGCGCTCTATGCAGCAAGCGGTTTACAGCCCCGATAACGTAGGTCATTTTGGGTTGGCTTATGAAGCATATGCGCACTTTACTTCGCCTATCAGACGCTACCCCGATTTACTCATTCACCGCGCGATCAAAGCCGTACTTAATGGCGATAAATACAAGGCGGGTGATTGGAGCAAGTTAGGCATTCATTGCTCTATGACTGAACGGCGGGCTGATGATGCCACTCGTGATGTTAATGCATGGCTAAAATGCTATTACATGCAAGATAAGCTGGGTGAAATATATGATGGCACAGTAGCTGGCGTGACTGGATTTGGCTTATTTGTAGCACTTGATGGTGTATACGTAGAAGGTTTGTTGCATGTAACGGAGCTTGGTAACGATTACTTTAATTTTGATAAAGCCCGTCATGAAATGTCTGGTGAGCGTACTGGAGTAAAGTATCGCCTTGGCGATAGGCTTACAGTGAAAGTGGCGCGAGTTGATTTAGAAACCAGCAAAATTGATTTTGTTTTAGCGACTAAAGAAACAAAAGAGCATGTCGATAATGATACTGCTGCTACATCAAAACCCACACGAGCTAAATCTTCACTAAGTGATGATAAGTTTGCTCAAAAGCCCACCAGTCAATCAGGCGCCACTCGTTTATCTGCTGATAAATCTAGCGCAGTTAAACCAGCCACAAGTCACTTAAAAAAAGACAAAACACTAAAAGTGACCAAATCTAAAAGTAACTCGCCTAAAAACGATACGCCTGTCAATAAATCTAGCCGCGCAAAGCGTGCAACTGCTAAAAAAACTAATGAAAGCAGACGTAAAGCTAAGTCTTAAAAATCAAAATATTCAATATCATTAAATTAGAAAAGCAAAAGGTAACACATGAGCGACACCCGTATTTTATTTGGCTTTCACGCCGTTTTAAGCCGTTTACGCCAACATGGTACTAGCATCCAAGAAATTTTAATCGACCGCGATCGTATAGATGCACGTATGAAGGATTTGCTCAAAATGGCTGAGCAATACAATGTACGCACCATGGAAGTAGAGCGGTCACGTTTAGATGGCATGGCGGGCATGAATGGTCGTCATCAAGGTGTAATTGCACGCGTGGTGGATACACCTATCCCTTATAAAGATATTCACGATATTTTAGAGTCTGACCTTACCGAGCTACCATTCTTTTTAATTTTAGATGGTGTAGAAGATCCCCACAATTTAGGTGCTTGCTTGCGCGTGGCAGATGCCATGGGTGTGCATGCGGTGATTGCCCCTAAAGATCGTGCGGTAGGCTTAAATGCCACCGTACGTAAAGTAGCCAGTGGTGCGGCTGAGACTGTCCCGTTTATTGCTGTTACTAATCTCGCACGCACTATTCGTGAATTACAAGAAGCTGGCGTTTTTGTGATCGGTACCACAATGGATGCACCAAGCAACTTACTAAATACCAAGTTAGAAGGCCCAATCGCCATTGTATTAGGTTCAGAAGGCGAGGGCATTCGCCGCTTAACAGCTGAAACCTGTGATGCCTTAGTCACCATTCCGATGTATGGCTCTGTAGAAAGCTTAAATGTATCTGTGGCGAGTGGAATTTGTTTGTATGAAGTGCGTAGGCAGCGCAGCTTAGTTATCTAAAGCGTAAGTTTTATTAGAGGATTATAGTCAAAGGTTTATGGCAGATATCCATGTTAGCCAGTAAAAAAATTGTAATAATAGCAATCTTAAAACTGGCCATTGTTAGTGGCTTTGCGTTGGCGGATGAAGAGCCAAAACTAAACAAGGTTGAATATAAACTAACTGCCTCACATTATTCTACTGAGTCTACTAAAGCTAACGATATTAATTTACGTGCTAGCAAAAGTAATCAAACAATTTGGCTTGGTAATTATGCTGAAAGCTCTTCTAATTTTACTCAACTGCGTGCAGGCTATGAACGTACGGATGAGCTTATGTATACTCATTTAACTTCTTCATTGCAAATTGCAGAGCATGGCTTTCTTGGATGGTCTGAATATGCAGAAATTGGTGCGCCATTTTTTGTGTTAGCAGGCATCGGGCGAACTAATTTGAGACCTTATGATAATATTAATTTTGATCCTAATGATGCGATTACTTATGGAGTCGGTTGGAGAAATGCTGAAAATACCAGCATTTCTTTATATACCGTAAAAGATGATAGGATTAATAATGGACAACAAATCATGCACTTGGTTTTTCGCCAATCTTTTGTGTATGCTCAAAGGTTAACATTAGATATCTTTAATAAGAGCGGCCCTGATGATGCCTTCGGTGAGTCTATTCGTGCTACAGGTTCCACGATAACTTATGATGTTTCAAAATATTCTTTGCGCTTTGCCTACGAACCCAAAGTAAACTTTAGCCAAGAAAGCATGCTAAGATTATCCGTTGCATTTAAATTCTAGTTAGTCTGCTAAATTCGCACGCATACCTACATTTTTAGGCTCATCCGAAAAGTAATGATAAAGCAGTGGAATCAACAGCAATGTAAAGAAGGTAGCTGTAATCAACCCACCTACAATGACCACTGCAAAAGGCCGTTGTGTTTCAGAACCCATGCCATGCGAAAGTGCCGCTGGCAATAAGCCTATGCCAGCCATCAGTGCAGTCATTAAAATAGGCCTTAATCTGGATGTTGCACCTTCCAAAATTGCACTGGTTTGCACTTTGCCTTCTAATAATAGATGTTTGATTTGTTCCACCATAATTACACCATTTTGTACAGAAATACCAGCCAATGCAATAAATCCGACAGCTGCTGATACCGATAAATGCAATCCAGCTAAGCCCAGCCCAGCTAAGCCACCAATCAGTGTAAAAGGAATCATTAACAACACTAACAATGAGTTTTTAACGGATTTAAACGCGCTAAACAATACTACAAATATCAGCATGAGAGATAATGGCACAATGACATCTAAGCGTTTCATGGCACGTTGCTGATTTTCAAATTGTCCGCCCCAGGTCATGGTGTAGCCTTGAGGTAAGTGAACTTTTTGATTTACTTTTTCCATAGCTTCTTTTACAAAGCTACCTTGATCACGATTAGTTAAGTTGGCTTTAATCGAGACGATGCGCGATACACCTTCACGACTTACACGAGATGCACCTTGTTTAATCGAAATATTAGCGACTTCACTTAATGGAATGCTCCCAGCATTATTGGGAAGTGCTATTGGCAGTTCAGCAACATCATCAAAAGCATCTCTAAAATCATGGTCTAGCCGCACCGTTACATCAAAGCGTTTATCACCGTCATAAAATGTGTTGGCGGCAGAACCACCCATTGCAGTTTGAATAGTCGCGTTTACATCATCTACATTTAAGCCATAGCGTGCTAGTTTATCTTTTTGCAGGTTGATATCGAGTTCAGAATTACCTGAAATACGAATGGCATCTACATCGGATGCGCCTCGAATACCTTTTAATACAGCCACTACTTCATCTGATTTAGATTCTAGAACGCTTAAATCAGATCCAAATATTTTAATCGCAATTTCACCCTTAACACCTGAAAGTGCCTCTTCTACATTATCTTGAATCACTTGTGAAAAGTTGGTAGGGATACCAGGTATCTCGTGAATTTTTTTAGATATGCTTTCAACCAGCGCATCTTTATTGCTAAAGCTCCAAGTATTATGTGATTTTAAATTAACCAATATTTCTATATGATTAGGACCTTTGGGGTCGGTACCATCGTCTGGTCTGCCAACATGACTCACCACCATATCGACTTCTTTATAACTCATTAATATAGCGCGTACTTTACGTTCAATTTGCTTGGTTTTTTCTATACTACTAGAAGGTGGTAAGTCTAATGTTAGCCAAATATTGCCTTCATCTAATTTAGGTAAAAATTCTGAGCCTAGTCTTGGTGCTAAAAGCAAGGTCACGGTGAGTAGTAATACGGAAACCCCAAGTATCGGTAACCTGAAAGGGATTAGCTTCTTTAAGCCATTGCCGTAAAACGTTTGTAGGTTATGCATCCAGTTTGAATGCTTTTCTGCCATATTACCCTTACGCATCGTATAAGAAAGCAAGGCAGGGACTAACGTTAGCGTTAAAATAATCGCACCAAGTAAGGCAAAGCTGAGTGTAAATGCCATGGGTGAAAATATTTTACCTTCAACTTTTTGAAAGGTAAAAATTGGTAAAAATGCTAAAATAATAATGAGTTTAGAAAATAGAATCGGTCGTCCCATTTCAACCGCGGTATGTTTTAAGCTATGGATGCGCTTACCGTAACCTTGATGGTGACCTTCAATATTATTAAGTGCAAGCCGCACCATTAAAGCCTCCACCAACACAACTGCACTGTCGATGATAATGCCAAAGTCGACCGCGCCGAGTGAAATCAAGTTGGCCGATACACCGCAAATATCCATCACGATAAAAGCAAACAGTAATGATAATGGGATAACAGCCGCAACAATGAGCGCTGCACGCCAATTACGTAAAAATATAATGAGAATAGTCACTACGAGTAAAGCGCCGACGATTAAGTTTTCGGTTACCGTATCTACGGTGTGGTTAATCAAAGTGGTACGGTCGTATAACGGATGGATTATTACGCCAGCAGGTAAAGTGGCGTTAATTTCATTGATTTTAAGTCGCAGCGCATCAATGACTTTTGCGGGGTTCTGCCCTTTAGTCATTAGCACAATGCCAATAACGACATCATCTTCTTTATTGTAAGAAACAATACCAGAGCGCGGCCTATCTCCAATTTCTACACGTGCAACATCACTCACCAGTATTGGTTTTCCATCTTGGGAAGTAATGACGGTTTGCCCAATATCGTTAATATTTTTATATAATCCAACACCTCTTACTACCAAAGCTTCGTCACCGCGATGCATCGTACCGCCGCCGATATTAGAGCTATTTTTAGATAACGCAACATTGACTTGATCAATGCTGACATTGAATTTTTTAAGTAAATATGGATTAATTTTTACTTGATATTCTTTAATTGAACCGCCAAAGCTTGTAATATCGGCAATTCCAGGTACTGTGCGCAATATAGGGGTTATCGTCCAATCTTGAATCGCTCTAATTTCTCGCTGTGGCATACTAGCAGGAGCATCAAGTTTATAGCGATAGATTTCACCTACAGCAGTAGTCAGTGGCGCTAGCGATGGCTGATAACTTGGGGGAAGAGAAATGCCTTGTAGATGCTCTAAAACCTGCTGCCTAGCAAAGTAGTCATCAGTTTTTTCAGAAAAAGTCAGTGTAACAACTGAAAGCCCTGTAATTGAAACTGAGCGCATTTGTGATAAATGCGGCACACCGCTCATACCACGCTCAATCGGCAAGGTTACTACACGCTCAACTTCTTCAGGCGCTAAGCCATTAGCTTGGGTCACAATACTCACATGTACATCTTCTACATCTGGAAAAGCCTCAATAGGTAAGTTAGTGACTGCTATCCATCCTGCAATCACCAATATAATAGTGCCGATTAAAATGAAGACGCGTTGCTCAAGTGAGAAGGTAATTAATTTATCTAACATGCATATGACCTAATTTAATTGAATGATGAGTAAATTAATGCTCAGATGAAAGCTCTGAATTGAGTAAAATCGCTCCTACAGTCACTACACGGTCACCTGCATTAAGCCCTTCATTTACAATCGAAAAATCTAGTTGTTGTGAACTTAAAGTGACTTTTGTTTTTGCTAAATGCCCTGTTGATTTTTCTACGAATACATAGCTATATAGTCCATCTGTAATAAGTGCAGAGTTTGGGATTTTTAAGACTTTATAGTTGCGTGAACTGATAGGGGTAACTCTGGCATACATTTCAGGCTTAAGCTTACCTTTACCGTCTACTATGCATCGAACTTGGATTCTGCGCGTAATCGGATCCATCATTTGACCCATGGATTGAACACGGCCAGTAAAAATTTCATTAGGATAGGCATCTACTTCTATCGATACCATTTGATTTTTGGTTACTTTACTTAAATCACGCTCTGGTAAATCTATGCTTGCCCATAGGTGCTGAGGGTTGCTAATAATGAAACTGGGATTTTGTGCATCAGCTCTCAGCAAGTTGCCTGGATTGACTTGCCTATCAATAATAAAGCCGCTAATCGGTGCGCGTATTGCATAGTTTTCACCCATCATTTTATTGGATGAACCTAAGCTTTTTAATTTGCTATTAGCACGTACCATCTCGGTTTCAGCTACCGCGTAGTCAGCATCTGTACCTTCCACATCTTTTTTAGCCACTACACCGCCTTCAAACAGCATGTTATTACGTTCCTTGGCTTGTTTTTTTAACTGCAAGTCTGCATTTGCTTTGTGTGAATCAGCCAAAGCGTTAGCTAAGTCAGGTGCATCAATCAACATGAGTACTTGACCGGCTTTAACTGAATCACCGACTTGCACATTAATTTTTGCAACTCGCCCATCAATCGGCGTACCAATTCGAGATGTGTAATTTTCGTCAAAGGTAATTTTTCCATTCAGTGGCTCAGTACTTGGCGCAAATATCTCTTTAACAGGCTCAATTTTTAAATTAACTAGTTGATTAGAATTCGCAGCTAATACCACTTCATTTTTGTTGCTGGTATGAGTGCTATTAATGCTATTTGTTGGTTGTTTTATACCATGTTTGTTAGTTGCATCCTGCGCAAACGATATGCTGGTGAGGTTGATGCTTGCAATAGCAAGTAAATAAGCGATTGTTTTTTTCATCATTCTTTCTCATTTTTAATAGTGGCATGCCAAGCAGCAAGTGATTTAGCAAAGTCAGCATGACTTGCAGCGGCATCCAATTCTATAGCATGTAATGTGCGACGTGAGTCCAGTAAGTAGGTAACGTCTACTGCTCCATGTGTATAAGCAAACTCTGCTGCATCTGCCGCTTTTTTGCCTTCATCGAGCATTTGTCCATCAAAGCGATTGACTTTATCTAATGCAGCATTTAAATCTGCTTTCGCTTTACTTAAATCTCTGATTGCCTGTGCTTGAATTTGTTCTTTTAAGTCTTGAGCAATATAATAGTTAGTTTCTGCACGTGCAATTTCACCTTGATATTGATAATTCGTAAATAGAGGAAAGCTGACAGTTGCGCCAATTGTATTTACACCGACCGCAGGCTCTTGGCCAGGAAAGTGTTGATAGGCTAAAGCGACTGTGACATCCCTAGCTTTTAACGATTGAGCTAAGTTGCGTAGTTCACCAGCTTGTTGTGATCTCGCTTTTGCCGCTAATACGTCTGCACGATCTTCTGTGTTATTTTCATTTGATTGAGTAGTTGCGGATGCTTCAATTTGCGGCCAAGTATCTGTCGCAACAATAGATTGTACATTTTTTTCTTGGCCGATGATGTACGCTAAAGTCGCCTGTGCTTTTTGACGATTGGCAACTGATTGGCGTAAATCATTTTGTGCTCGCAGAAAATCCACTTTAATACGTGCGACATCTGATGCGGCAATATCGCCAGCTTTTAACCTGAGTGAAGCAGCATTAAGTGATTTTTCGTATAGATCCACATTGGATGATTGAATTTTTTCTGATTCTTGTGCCAGCACTAAGTCGTAGTAGGCATTCTCAAGGGCTAATTCTTGTTGTCTAAGCGTGTCTTTAAAATCAAATTGTGAGGCTTTATAAGCATCATCAGCGACGGAGGTTCTTAAATCACGCTTATTACCACGCTCAAGTAATTGACTAATTTGCACTGTAGATTGCAATGTTTTATCAAAAAGACTATTACTACGTTGCGAATTTTTATTACCTTGACTGAAGTTGAGGTTTAAATTGGATAGGCCAAGACTAACTTCAGGGTTTGGCGCTTGAGCGGCTGTTAGCTTATCTGCTTCAGCGCCTTCGATATTCCGTTTTGCTAATAAAAGCTCTTTATTACTTGCCTCAAAAACTGACACTGATTGTTGAAGAGATAAATGATCCAGTGGTATTTCATCCGCAAAACTATTTATATTAAAAAAAATAGTCGTTAACACCATCAATTTGACAAAACTTATTTTTTTTCGCACAACAAAATCACCGATTAATAATATTTTCATTTATCTTATTGAGATTAACTTACATAAATCTTACATCGGACTATGATACTAAGAAAGCTTCTAATAATAAGTTTGTCAATTACTTTTTGTCATTTGATTTTTAAACTTCATCTACATTAAATTGTAAGCTCGCAAGCCGCGCATATAATCCATCTTTATTGCGTAACTCGGCAGCATTGCCGACTTCTACAATCTCACCACTTTCCATTACCACAATGCGGTCAGCTTTCTGCACGGTGGCTAAGCGGTGTGCAATGATGAACGTAGTGCGCCCTTGCATGGCGGCATTTAAGCCTTGTTGAACTAATATTTCAGATTCTGCATCCAGAGCGCTGGTCGCTTCATCTAATAACAAGAGGGGTGCATCTTTTAAAATTGCGCGTGCGATGGCAATACGCTGGCGTTGACCCCCCGATAATCGTGTGCCACGTTCACCTAAAAACGTTTCGTAACCTTGTGGTAGCTGTGCTACAAATTGTGCAACTTGTGCAGATTCAGCAGCTGCAATAACTTCCCCATCGCTGGCATCATAGCGACCATAACGGATATTTTCCATGACATTGGCAGAAAAAATCACTGGATCTTGCGGCACAATCGCAATCATTCCACGCAAAGTTTCTAACGTAAGCTCACGAATATCTTGCCCATTAATGCACAAACTTCCCGTTTTTACATCATAAAAACGCAGTAATAACTGAAACATGGTTGTTTTACCAGCACCAGATGGACCAACTAACGCAATGGTTTCACCAGCAGCAATATTAAGCGTGATATTTTTTAGTGCAGGTGTTAAAGGACGTGAAGGATAATTAAAACTTACATCATTAAATACAATGGCTGCTTGCGTATTGATGGTTAAGCTTTTGGGCTTAGCGGCCTCAGCAATCGCAGGCTCAGCATGTAATAGCTCTAACAAGCGTTCAGTTGCACCCGCTGCACGCATCACATCACCCCAAACCTCGGCCATGGTACTTACACTACCTGCCACCATGGCTGCATAGAGCACAAATGAAGCCAGTTCGCCTCCTGTCATCGTGCCTTGGCTAACTTGACGTGCCCCTAGCCACAAAACAAAAATAATTGTTCCCATCACTGCGGTAATAATGATGGCAGTGAGCAGGGCGCGCACACGCACGCGGCGTATGGCTGTAGTAAAGCTTAACTCTGCACTATTGCTGAAGCGTTTAATTTCACGTTGTTCTTGCGTATAAGATTGCACCGTTGGCATGGCATTTAAAATCTCACCGGCCATGGCAGAGCTATCTGCAATTCGGTCTTGTGATTCGCGTGAAAGCTTTTTAACTGAGCGTCCAATCAGCATAATTGGCAGAATTAGGCATATCATTAGCCCAATATTGATTGAGAACAAATAGAGACTGGTGACTGCCAGCATGATCATGCCGCCAACAAATTGAAATAGGCTACGTAAGCCCATAGA
The DNA here is from genome assembly GCA_014378915.1 of Methylophilaceae bacterium. Taxonomy (GTDB): domain Bacteria; phylum Pseudomonadota; class Gammaproteobacteria; order Burkholderiales; family Methylophilaceae; genus JACMMS01. Next base: position 35,245 of record JACMMS010000022.1, on the reverse strand, counting down.
GGCTGAGCTCCCAACTACCGTCTGTATGAGGGTGGTATCACCAGTAAGTCGTGATAATACTTCGCCAGTTTGCAATGTCTCAAAAAATTGTGGAGATTGAGTCAGTACGCGACCATAAACAGCGCTACGTAAATCTACCGTGACGCGTTCACCTATCCATGCCACCGTGTAATATCGAGAGGCTACCATCAGTGCCCAGAATGCGGCTAAGCCAAATAAAATGCCGAAATGGCTATTTAAGCTAATATGAGAGGCTACACCGCCACTATTGATAACAGAGTTGGTTAGAGATGAGCTTGCAGTTGTCTTTGCCGCGCCAAAACCAAAGTCGATTAAATCTCTGAAAGCTAATGGCACTAACAATAATGCGCCAGAAGCCAAGCACAACAGCACAAATGCCAACGCTGATTGTTTTCTATATGGCTTTAAAAATGGCCACAAATCTTTGAGTGAGGTAATGCGTTTGGGGGGTATTGCGGCTGGGTTTGTCATTTTTGCTCAGTTTATTTGTTAGCTTAAATAAAACCAAATATTTAAATGGTGTCGTTGTAATGATTTAGCAAGCTACTAATCGTTCATTAAGCATTTAAGATGCGCTTAAAATAAATACTAGTATTAATTTAGGGTGATATAGTGAGGCTAAATTAGGGAGTCTTCAATGTTTCTACTCAAAAAACACCCGCATCCACGTTTACTAATTGCCATCATTTTGGGTATTTTTATTGCTTTATTAATGCCTAGCCATTTTCGATTTATATCTAAAATTTTGATTGGATGGAATACAGCAGTTTGGACTTACTTAGTGCTAATGGCTTGGTTAATGGTGCATGCCACGCATGATAAAGTTATTAAAATTGCAGACCAAGAAGATAAGCGAGCCGTGGTTATCTTAGCTTTGCTATCAATAGCCGCTATTGCAAGTTTAGCCACTATAGTTTTAGAGTTTTCTGCAGCTAAACATTCAGGAGGCTTTCGTGCTTTGCATTATATTTTTACTGCAACTACTATTTTGGGCTCATGGTGTTTTGTAGGCACCATATTTACTGTGCACTACACTCGTACTTATTATCAGGCACCAAAAAATCAGCGTCCATTAACTTTTCCTAACAAACTTATTACCCCTGATTATTGGGATTTCTTGTACTTCTCATTTACCATTGCTTCTGCCGCACAAACCTCAGATGTCATCGTCAATACGCGCGATATGCGAAAAGTTGTATTGTTTCAATCGGTATTAAGCTTTTTTTTCAATGCGGCTATTATCGGTCTATCTATTAATATAGCCGCCAGTTTAATTAGTTAAACTATTTTTCTCTCCATTACTCTTCTATTCTAAAACCAACTTTTAGCGTCACTTGGTAATGGGCAACTTTCCCATCCACAATGTGCCCGCGCGTTTCAACCACTTCAAACCAATTTAAGTTTTTAAGTGTTAGCGATGCCATTGCTATCGCAGTTTGAATAGCATCATCTGTTCCAGTGGTTGATGAACCAACAAGTTCAATTACTTTATAGGTGTGTGCGGTCATGTTAATCTCCATAATTTAGTTAAATGGTTTAGTTGAATTATTATTACTTATTGAATGTTAGCACGCCAAAATTTACTTGGATGTAGGCTAAAACCTACATACTAAAGCAGTTATTTGATTAACGATTAGTACTGTAGCCCGCAAGTCCGATCATCAGTCTAACAAGGCCATAGATTATCCATGAAAAAAATCTTTTCATGATGTGTCCATGCAGCCAGCTATCCACAGTCACTTTAGTTGCACCATCATCCATAGATTGCTGTAGCTCTTGCCTTAACTCAACAGAAAATTGAGCGTTATCAATTTCAACATTTGCTTCTCGTGACATTAATAAGCTAAACGGATCGATATTTGATGAGCCTACCATAGACCAATGATGGTCAATGACGGCCACCTTGCTGTGCATAAAGCTTTTATGATACTCAAAAATTTCGATGCCCTGTTTTAAAAAAGCACTATATAGAGCGTGAGAGGCAAAGTCTAATAGCAAATATTCAACTCGTTCTTGTAATAATAAAACTACACGCACACCGCGCTCTGAGGCTTTGCGAAGGGCATGACGGAATCGCAAGCCTGGGAGAAAGTAGGCATTTGCAATCACAATTTCTGTTTTTGCAGCCCTAATTGCGGAAAGATAAGCATCTTCAATATCACGTCGATGCCATAGATTATCTCGCAGTAAAAATCGAGCTCGAATATCACCTACTACATTTTGATTGGAAACTCGGCTTGCACTTGGGTGTATCAAATTATATTCAGTTTGAATAGGCTTGTGTTGCTCGGTATTTAAGATGTTGTTCCTTAAAGAGCGTAATTTTTTTAAATAAAGTCGGCGCCACAATAACTTCACGCTTAAATGCATGCTCGCTAAAATAGGGCCATGTAGTTGCACAGCATAATCGAGGCGAGGCGATGTTTTGTGTGGCGTATTAAAGTCATCAATGATGTTGATACCACCCACAAAACCAATCTCACCGTCGATGACTGATACTTTGCGATGCATGCGTTGCAAACGATTACGTTTTAAGGTCCAAGGTGAAATTTTTGGTCGGTAAAACAGCACTTCAACGCCTGCTAGTTGTAGCTTATTTACATAAGTTTTTGGAATATCTTTACTGCCAAATCCATCTAACACCACATATACATTAACATCGCGTGAAGCAGCACTTTTCAAGGCTTCACCAATCTTTAATCCCGTGTTGTCGGGTTCAAAGATATAAGTTTGCAGGTAAATTTCGTGTTGAGCATTATTAATAGCTGACAATAGTGCAGGAAAATAATCGGCACCACTGCGCAATAAAGCAATTTGATTATTATCTAGAAAGGGATTCATTATTTAATATATAGCTTAATTTATAGCTTATACAATGTGGCCGATAATGCGGCATGGTCTGAAGCATGCGCAGTAGCGATTCCACCATGTACTTCACTATGTTGAATATGAAAGCCGCGTGTATAAATACGGTCTAGTCTAAGCAATGGAAATAAAGCAGGGAAGCTACGGGCATGTTTACCATGTATGACTTCAAAAACTTCTTTTAAATGCTGATGTTCAATCAATAATCCGGTCGCTTTTTGTGTCCAATCATTGAAATCACCTGCAATAATTAAAGGGGCGTTTTTAGGTACCAGCTTATTGATTCGGTTGTTGAGCGCAGCTAATTGCTGGCGACGCCATATTGAAAATAGACCTAAATGCACGCAAATGCAATGTAAAGGTTGATCCCAACCCGGTATGGCAATTTCACAATGTAATAATCCACGTTGCTCTGCTGGGCTAGCAGAAATATCTTCGTTCTCCCATTGCATAATAGGGAATTTAGAGAGTATAGCATTGCCATGATGACCATCATGCCTCACAGCATTTTGCCCATAAGCGGAATCTGACCAAACGCTATCTGCTAAAAATTCATATTGCGCACCAGTAGTTAATTTTCTATGCCGCGCGTGGCTTCCGCGAACTTCTTGCAGGAAAACAATATCTGCATGTAACTTTCGAATCAATTCGCGTTGTTCGTGCAACATTAGCCGCGCATTAAAAATGCTGACGCCTTTGTGAATATTGAAAGTAGCAATACGAAGAGTGTTATGCAAAAAAGTGACCTAATTTAACTAGTTTTACAATATTTTACAGCCTCCCCAAAATTAGGGTAAATGCTTAAGTTAATATGTGAATATTCGCTGTTATTACTTTAGTTACTCATTTGAGTACGCTGAGTATGTTGTTAATTAATTTAATATACAAACCTATTGAAACATATTAGTTCCAATAAGATGAATAAATAATAAAATTTTTAAGGTTACTTTTATGAATGAACACCAAAGTACATTAGTTTTAGGTTTAGAAAAAAATAATAAAAAGTCAAAAAAAAGTGGCTTAAAATGGTTAGTGTTCATTGTTATATTGTTAGTTGCAATATTTTGGTTTTATAAGTATCAAACCCGCCTGGCAGAACTAGCTGATGATAAAAAGTTTGATCCAAACGCTAGGCCAACATCAGTTTCAGTTTCAGTTGCAAAAGCTGAGCAGCATGATATGAAAGTTTTTCAAGATGCTTTAGGTACTGTTACCTCACGCAACTCAGTTATTGTCAAATCTCGTATTGATGGCCAATTAGTTAATCTATACTTTCGTGAGGGGCAAATGATTAAAACGGGTGAGTTAATCGCGCAAATAGATCCACGTTCTTATCAAGTGCAGTTAGCACAAGCAAATGCTCAACTGAATAAAGATAAAGCTTTGCTAGAAAACGCTCAAATTGACTCAGAGCGTTATAAAACATTAATTAACCAAGATTCTATTTCTAAACAGCAAGTAGATACTCAGGCATCATTGGTGCATCAGTATCGTGCCGCCTTAGCTGTAGACCAAGCACAAGTAGATACTGCGAAACTAAATCTTAGCTACGCACGCATTACAGCGCCAATTAGTGGTCGCGTTGGGCTACGTCAGGTTGATGCAGGGAATATGATCCACAGCGCTGATGTTAACGGTATCGTCACTATTACTCAATTACAGCCGATTAGCGTTTTATTTAATATTCCAGAAGATAATTTACCTGCAGTTAATCAGCGCATTAAAGCAGGTGAGGTTTTACCTGTTGAGGCCTTTGATCGTGGTCAAAAAATTAAATTAGCGAGCGGTAATTTACTCACGGCCGATAACCAGATTGATGCAACTACCGGCACTATTAAGTTGCGCGCAGAATTTAAAAATCAAGATGGTGCATTGTTTCCCAATCAATTTGTTAACGTTAAAATGTTGGTCAATGTACAAAAGTCGGCTGTTGTTATTCCGGTTGCTGGCTTGCAACGTGGTAAAAATGGCGATTATGTTTACTTATTACACGGTAAAAATACTGTCAGTTTACGTCCCGTTAAATCTGGCCAAACTGATGCTGAATTTGTAGTAATAGTGAGTGGCTTAAATGTGGGGGATGAGGTGGTGGTCGATGGCGCTGATAAATTGAGTGATGGCGCTAAAGTTAAACTTGCAATGCGTGAGTCTTCTAGTTTTAATAATGCTGATAATGTTAAATTTGATGTTACAAAGCACGCTGAGAATATCGGGTTAAAACCCGACCTACATGGCACTCATTTGGGTGCGGCAGGCATATCAAGGACGCTTGATTTATCACGTCTCTCAGCAGATTCGGATAGCAAAGCCATCGACAATATCAAAGAAAAAGCGCATCACAAGGTTAGTGTTAAATCAAAGCCTGCTGTCGAATGAATCCTTCCCGCTTATTTATTTTACGTCCAGTAGCGACTACGTTACTGATGATTGCCATTTTACTTTCGGGTATTCTTGCTTATCGCATGTTACCTTTATCAGCACTTCCTGAGGTTGATTATCCTACGATACAAGTGGTGACACTCTACCCTGGTGCTAGCCCTGATGTAGTGACATCATCAATCACTGCGCCATTAGAGCGTCAATTCGGACAAATGCCTGGTTTGAATCAGATGTCTTCCACCAGCTCTGGTGGGGCATCAGTGATTACCTTGCAATTTGTATTAAATATGGGCCTCGATGTGGCTGAGCAACAAGTGCAAGCCGCAATTAACGGAGGCAGTAATTTTCTGCCAACAGATTTACCAACGCCGCCTATTTATAGCAAAGTAAACCCAGCAGATGCACCAATTTTAACTTTAGCGTTAACATCAAAAACTTTACCACTTACCAAGGTGGAAGACCTTGCTGATACACGATTGGCGCAAAAAATTTCTCAATTAAGTGGTGTTGGATTAGTCACGATTAGCGGTGGGCAGCGTCCAGCAGTGCGTGTGCAAGCTAACCCTAAATCATTAGCGGCTTATGGTATTACTTTAGATGATTTACGCACTTCAATTAGCAACGCCAACCAAAGCCAGCCTAAAGGTAGTTTTGATGGCGCAGCACGCGCTTCAACCATCGGCACTAACGATCAACTAAAGACGGCTGATCAATATCGTAGTTTGGTTATTGCTTACCGCAATGGCGCACCAATTCGCATTAGTGACATCGCCAATGTAGTAGAAGATGCCGAGAATACGCAACTTGCTGCTTGGGCGAATCGTGACCCAGCGGTGATATTGAATATTCAACGTCAACCTGGTGCCAATGTAATTCAGGTGGTCGACCGGGTGAAAGAACTATTACCACAAATTCAAAACTCATTGCCAGGCGAGTTAAATGTTGTCGTGCTAACAGACCGTACTACCACTATTCGTGCTTCTGTACATGATGTGCAATTTGAGTTGCTATTGTCTGTTGCACTGGTTGTGATGGTGATTTTCTTGTTTCTACGGAATATTCCAGCGACCTTAATCCCAAGCGTTGCTGTACCGTTGTCACTAGTTGGCACGTTTGGCGTCATGCATATCGCTGGCTTTAGCATCAATAATCTAACTTTGATGGCACTCACTATTGCTACTGGGTTCGTGGTGGATGATGCAGTTGTGATGATTGAGAATATATCGCGTTACATTGAGCAAGGTGATTCGCCGATGGAAGCTGCACTTAAGGGCTCTAAGCAAATTGGTTTTACCATTATCTCGCTCACGTTTTCACTCATCGCCGTGTTGATTCCACTGCTATTTATGGGCGATGTAGTAGGGCGCTTATTCCGCGAGTTTGCCATTACTTTGGCAGTTTCAATCCTTATTTCCGCAGTCGTGTCACTGACTTTAACGCCAATGATGTGCGCACGTTTGTTGAAACATACGCCTGAAAGTGAACGCAGCTGGTTTTATAAAAAAGCGGGTGCGGTGATTGATAATATCATCCAACTTTATGGCAAATTACTTACAAAAGTTTTAAATCATCAAGCTTTAACTTTACTCGTTGCATTAGGAACATTGGGTTTAACGGTGCTGCTTTATGTTGCAGTTCCTAAAGGCTTTTTTCCAATACAAGACACAGGTGTGATTCAGGCTATTTCTGAGGCACCGCAATCTATCTCATTTACCGCGATGGCTGAGCGTCAACAGGCATTGGTTGATATCATACTTAAAGAGCCCACTGTAGAAAGCGTTTCTTCTTTTATTGGGGTAGATGGCAGTAATACGACATTGAATAGTGGGCGCATGTTGATTAACTTGAAGCCACAAGCAGAGCGCGCAGATAATATGCAAACGGTTATCCAGCATCTAAAAGATAACCTTGCACCTTTGAGTGGTATCTCACTCTACATGCAGCCAGTGCAAGATTTAACCATTGAGGACCGCATTAGTCGTAGCCAATACCAATTCATGATGGATGATGCAAACGCAGATACATTAGAAAATGGTGTTGATAAAATGGTGCAGCGTTTGCAACACTCTCCACTACTTAAAGATGTAGCGAGTGACATGCAAAACGAAGGCTTACAAGCCTATTTAGATATTGATCGGGATGCGGCTGGCAGGCTTGGTATTACAACGGCGGCAATAGATAACGCACTTTATAATGCATTTGGGCAGCGGTTGATTTCAAATATATTCACGCAATCCAATCAGTATCGCGTGGTATTGGAAGTTGCGCCAGAGTTTCGTGAAGGGCCAGATGCCTTGGCAGGAATTTATGTTACAGCTACTAACGCAACAGATAATACAAATAGCGTGATAACCCCTGGTGGACAAGTACCATTAAATTCCATCGCCACAATTACTGAGCGTCAAACGCCTTTAGTTGTTAATCATTTGGGGCAGTTTCCAGCTGCTAATATTTCGTTTAACTTAGCACAGGGTGTTTCGTTAAGTGCGGCCGTTAAAGAGATTGAAGCTGCACAACAAGAAATTGGCTTGCCACAAAGTACGCGTCTAGTGTTTCAAGGCGCCACTACCGCTTTCCGTGCTTCTTTAGCTAATCAGCTATTTCTGATTTTAGCGGCTATTGTCACGATGTATATTGTACTCGGTGTATTGTACGAGAGTTTTATTCACCCAGTGACTATCCTTTCTACGTTGCCATCTGCTGGAATCGGTGCGTTATTGGCATTGATTATTTCAGGTAACGATTTAGGTATAGTGGGCATTATCGGCATTATTTTGTTGATTGGTATCGTGCAAAAGAACGGCATCATGATCGTCGATTTCGCTTTGGAAGCACAGCGTGAGCAGGGTATAACAGCCCGTGAAGCTATTTATCAGGCATGTTTGTTGCGTTTACGTCCAATATTAATGACTACTATGGCAGCATTGTTAGCAGCAATGCCTTTAATGCTGGGCACTGGTGTTGGCTCTGAATTGCGACATCCCCTAGGTTTAACGATGGTCGGTGGGTTGATAGTGAGCCAAGCACTGACTTTATTTACTACACCCGTCATTTATTTAGCTTTTGTTAGGCTATCAACCCGCCTTAATGAATGGCGTGGTCAACGCTCAGATACGCATACAGCATAATTAATATGAGCTTATCACGACTTTTCATTTATAGGCCTGTTGCTACCACACTGCTCACCATAGGGATCACTTTAGCTGGTGCATTAGCATTCACGATGTTGCCAGTAGCTTCATTACCGCAGGTCGATATTCCAACCATTGCTGTACAAGCGCAATTGGCAGGAGCAAGCCCAGAAACCATGGCTTCAACTGTAGCAACCCCATTAGAGCGCGCACTCGGACGGATCGCTGGTGTTACGGAGTTGACTTCTTACAGCAACTTAGGCTCTAGCCGTATCATCTTACAATTTGACCTTGATCGACCTGTAAATGGCGCTGCACGAGATGTTCAAGCCGCTATTAATGGCGCACGCAGTCTATTACCAACTAGTTTGAACCGCAACCCAACGTATCGCAAAGTGAACCCTGCTGATGCGCCTGTGATGGATATATCATTGACTTCCGATACGATGACCACTGCACAAATTTATGAAGTTGCTGATTCTATCGTTGCGCAAAAGTTTTCTCAGGTAGAAGGTATTGGTCAAGTTGACGTAGATGGCGGTTCACAGCCTTCGGTGCGCATAGAGCTCAATCCATTAGCGTTAGCACGTTATGGCATTAGTACCGAAACAGTGCGTACCGCAGTTTCTACGACTAATGCCAATCGTCCCAAAGGTTTTGTTGAGAATGATCGCCGTCATTGGCAAATTGGCGCTAATGACCAATTGAAAGCGGCCACTGAATATGCAAATCTGATTATTGCAGTTAATAAGGGTGTCGTAGTGCGGTTATCAGACCTAGCAACCGTTAAAGATTCAGTACAAGATGTTCGCAATTTTGGTAGTGCTAACGGCAAACCAGCCGTGCTCATTCATTTGCGCCGTGAACCTGGTGCTAACGTAATTGAAACTATAGACCGAGTAAAAGCCTTGTTGCCGCAGCTAAAGTCTTCTATTCCCAGTGCTGTAGACGTTTCAATTGTATTGGATCGTACACCGTCTATTCGTGCCTCATTACATGAAATTGAAACCACATTGGCTATTTCAATAGGCTTGGTCATATTTGTTGTCTTTGTCTTTTTACGCAACCCACGTGCTACATTGATTCCGGCCGTTGCTGTGCCTGTTTCGCTGATTGCTACTTTTGCAGCCATGTATTTATTTGGTTTTAGCTTGGATAACTTATCGTTGATGGCACTCACTGTCGCTACAGGCTTTGTTGTTGATGATGCGGTGGTTGTGTTGGAGAACGTTTCTCGCCATATCGAGGATGGTTTAAGCCCTTTTGAATCTGCATTACAAGGTGCTAAAGAGGTTGGATTTACCGTGCTTTCTATGAGTATTTCTTTAGTTGCGGTTTTTATTCCTGTCATCATGATGGGGGGCTTGGTTGGTCGATTTTTAAGTGAGTTTTCCATCACATTGGCAGTTGCTGTGTTAGTTTCATTAGTCGTTTCATTAACCACTACGCCAATGATGTGTGCTTATTTGTTGCGAAGCAGAAAACCTGACTGGGCTAAAAAAGAACGTAAATTAGCGCGTTTTGCGCGAAAAATATTGGAGTCTATGCAAAGTGGCTACGCAAGCTCTTTAGCATGGGCACTTAAGTTTAGCCCATTGATGATGTTGATTCTACTTGCCACCGTCGTTTTAAATGTTTGGTTGTACACTGTTGTACCAAAAGGCTTTTTCCCACAACAAGATAGTGGCCGCATTACGGGTAATATCGTTGCAGATCAGGCAATTTCTTATCAAGCGATGTTGGGGAAACTCAATCGTTATACTGAGATTATTAAAGCAGATCCTGCTGTGCAGGCCTTTAGCGCAGCCACTGGCGGTGGCTCACGTAACACTGCGCGTATGATGATTGCGTTAAAACCGGCTTCAGAGCGTGATGTAACGAGTGACCAGTTTATTGAAAGGATTAGAAAAAAAACCTCGCACGAAACTGGCTCTAAACTCACTTTACAGGCAGATCAAGATATCCGTGTAGGCGGTCGCTCTTCTGGCGCCCAATATCAATATACTTTGCAAGCCGATAATTTAACGGATTTGCGTATATGGGAACCTAAAATTAAAGAAGCCTTCTCTAAATTGCCTCAGCTTGCCGATGTGAATACCGATAGCCAAGATAAAGGCTCGCAGACCATGATTAACGTCAATAGAGATGCTGCTTCCAGGCTTGGTATTAATATGCAAAAAATAGACTCAACACTTAATAATTTATTTGGGCAGCGCCAAATATCCACTATCTATAATCCGTTAAATCAGTACAAAGTGGTCATGGAAGCCTCACCAGAGTTCTGGCAAAGTCCAGAAGCATTGCGTGATGTACAAATAATTGTACCTAAAGCAGATGGTACCAATACAGCAGTACCTTTGATGACATTCGCTAGTTTTGGTCCGACTAACACAACGCTGTCTGTGAACCATCAAGGGCAATTTGCGGCAAGTACACTTTCGTTTAATCTCCCAGAGAAAGTTTCATTATCTGACGCTACATTAGCCATTAATAATGAGATGAAGCGCATAGGCGTGCCCGATAATGTGCATGGAGATTTTCAGGGTACGGCTAAGATATTTAAGCAATCTCTTAGTAATCAACTATGGTTAATTGTGGCGGCTTTGCTCACCATCTACATTGTATTGGGTGTTCTGTATGAGAGTTATATTCATCCGTTGACCATCATATCCACTTTGCCATCAGCTGGAGTTGGTGCGTTATTGGCTTTGCTGCTGTTTGAAGTTGAGTTCAATATAATGGCGATGATAGGCGTGTTATTGTTAGTTGGCATCGTCAAAAAGAATGCCATTATGATGATAGATTTTGCCATAAATGCAGAGCGTACAAGGGGATTAAGCTCGCGCGACGCAATTTATGAAGCCTGCCAACTACGTTTCCGGCCAATTATGATGACCACGATAGCCGCACTGCTAGGTGCATTGCCGCTAGCTTTAGGCTCTGGCGAAGGCCACGAGTTACGCCAGCCATTAGGTATCGCCATTGTCGGCGGGCTTATTTTTAGCCAAATGCTCACCCTATACACCACTCCAGTGGTTTACCTTTACCTTGATAGGCTTAGTATTTGGTGGCGTGAATTACTGACTCCAAAACTTGGACGTTTAAGCCTGAAAAAATAGAGTTTGCAAAAATAGTTTGATGAGGAGTTGTTGTAATGCCTAATTTAAATCGGATTTTACAATTAGCGGTCATTGCCAGTTTGGCAGTAGGCTGCATGCTGAGCGCCTGTACCATGGGCCCTAATTATGTAAAACCTGAAGTGCAAGCCGCAGTAGCTTTTAAAGAGCAGCAAGGCTGGAAATTAGCTGCGCCACAAGATACGTTACCTAAAGGAAAATGGTGGGAGCTGTTTGGTGATAGCGAGCTAAATGTTCTGGTGGCGCAAGTCGAGGTGTCAAATCTCAATATTAAAGCTGTAGAGGCTCAATATGCTCAAGCACGCGCTCTATTGCAGCAAGCGCGCGCAGACTATTACCCAACGGTAACGGGTGGTTTATCTTTTAGCCGTAATAAATATGCCACCAATAATACCAATGCAACTAATTATGACCCTACAATTAATAGCACTTACCGCGTCAATGCAGATGCCAGTTGGGAGCCTGATATCTGGGGTCGTGTCAAACGCTCAGTTGAAGCGGGTGATACCAGTTTGCAGGCAAGCGCTGCCGATATTGAAGCCGCAAAGCTAAGTGCTCAGGCAGTGTTGGCGCAAGATTACTATATGTTGCGCATTGCCGATGCTAGAAAGCAACTATTTGATGATACTGTCGCTGCTTATGAAAAATCGCTCAAACTTACGCAAAACCAGTACGCAGTTGGTGTTGTAGCGCGAGCTGATGTTGTAGCTGCTGAAACCCAGCTTAAATCAGCGAAAGCACAAGCTGTGGACGTGGGTATACAACGTGCCCAAATGGAGCACGCAATTGCCGTTCTTATAGGCAAAGCGCCAGCTGATTTTTCTATTCCAGTTGCGACCACAGCTTTTGTGACCACCCCGCCCGCAATTCCGCTAGGCATTCCTTCAGCGTTATTAGAGCGTCGCCCTGACGTTGCGGCTGCTGAGCGTCGTGCTGCTTCCGCGAATGCTAAGATTGGTGTGACCGAGGCAGCATACTATCCAGCGTTAACGCTTTCAGCTACTTTAGGTTTTCAAAGTCGCAGTTTTTCGCAGTGGTTAGATTACCCTAGTCGGTTCTGGACATTAGGTTCTGCGCTGGCACAAACCATATTTGATGGTGGCTTGCGTAAGGCAAAAACCGCACAAGCGGTGGCTGTTTATGATGAAACAGCAACAAATTACCGTCAATCTGTACTCATTGCGTTTCAGGAAGTAGAAGATAACCTAGTTGCATTAGGCATTCTTGATGAAGAGGCTCAATTACAGGCAGATGCGGTCAAATCAGCACGAGAATCTGCACAGATTGCCACAAATCAGTACAAGGCCGGAATAGTAACCTATATCAACGTGGTCAACGCCCAAGCTATTGCACTGAATAATGAAAGAGCTGCACTCAATGTGCAGAGCAGCCAACTATCAGCCGTTGTATTGCTGATTAAGTCATTAGGCGGCGGTTGGGATAGTAGTGAGCTGAGTAAATTAGATCATAGTAATCCGACAAAAAGTGCTGCTAAATAATAGGTTTAAAATACTAAGCAATCATCATTTCTAGCGTAATCTTCACTCACCTGACACTAAATATTCTGCGTGCAATGTGCTCATGAATAAATCATCGTCAACAATGAATATGCTTATTTCTTTACTATATGTTCAGCACTTCGTTCCTGTTTTTTGTACAGCGAGTCATTTATTTAGTCATTAATGTAAGTGTATTGATTCCAATTATTAGTAATTTTTTACATCGACATATAATAAATTATGTCAGATATTTCTTACAAAAAAACCAGACAAATGCGGTTATTTTCAAAGACATAATTCACAAATAATGCTTACAAGCTATTTCGAACTGAAAAGTTAAATCAACATTTATAGCAGTGCTTGAATACACGATTTAACTAAAATATTTGCTAATTAAATGGCTAAACATAAAGGAAAATAATCATGCATATATTAAACAAAACTAATCCTATTTTATTAACCAGCTTACTTACAGTGGCTTTATCCCTTTCAATTTTTCCAAGTGCTAATGCGGTCGAAACTGTTGGTAATAATTCAACGATTAAACGCTCTTTACCGCCATCTTATTATGGCGATACCCCAAGGTCAGATACTGAGTTGACGTCAATGATTAAAGATCAGCTAGCACAAGAACAGGGCGTTAATGTTACTAAAGTTAATGTGGAAACAATGAATGGCGCAGTTACGCTATCTGGTACTGTGTCAAGTCAAGCAGAAGTTGATAGAGTATTACAAATTGCACGTTCTGCAGGCGCTGCTCAAGTCGTAGAAAGTACCGTATCTACGGAAAAACCTGTATCTATGGACATGCCAGCCGCCTCAGAAAAGTCTCAGGCGCGAGCTCCCCTGACAGATATGCCAGTAATAGAACCAACTCCAGACCCTATGTAGTTGATAGTTTTTAAATTTATTGTTAACTAAGGAATTAAAATGGCTAAAACTATTAGCAAAAAAATAGGTGAGAAAAAAGTATTGGATTTAGTAAAACGTCGTGTTGCCCCACTCGCTACACCGACGGATTTAAAAGGTAATGCAACTCGTGATATTGCTGCCGCCATGAATGGTGTATTAGCCGATGTATTCGCACTTTATTTGAAAACAAAAAACTTTCATTGGCACATGAGTGGTCCACATTTCCGCGATTATCACCTCATGTTAGATGAGCAAGCAACGCAATTATATGGGATGACAGACCCTATTGCAGAGCGTATTCGTAAGCTAGGCGGCTCAACATTGCGTTCAATCGGGCACATTTCACGCACTCAACGTATTTTAGATAATGATGCTCAATATGTTGAGCCATTAGATATGTTGGCCGAACTATGTGATGACAATAAAACCATAGTCTCACGTTTGCGTGAAGCACACGGTGTGTGTGAAAAGCACAAAGACATAGCAACAACGAGCTTAATAGAAGTATGGATAGATGAAACAGAACAGCGTACTTGGTTTCTATTTGAATCTAGCCGCATGAATTTAGCTTAATTACTTTATTTATAATCAATTAATTAGCCATTTAATTTAATCTAAATTATTGATTAATTTAAATGGCTTTGTCTATTATTGTTTATATAAATGGCTAGTAAAACAACCAAAAAAATCGTATATGCCAATTAAAATATTTAAATTATTCTTTACGACTTTAACCATTATTTTAATTGCTATCACGCTATTTATATTTATATTTGGCTGGAATTGGGCGCGCGCACCCCTGCAACATTTAGTGTCTGAAAAAACGGGACGTGAATTAATCATTAAAGGCGATTTAGATGTTAAATCAGGTTGGCCAGCCCCTCATATATATGCGAAAAATGTGACATTTTCTAATCCAAGTTGGGCTAAACAACCAGAAATGTTTAATGCCGAAGAGGTGATATTTACCATCAAATTAATTTCACTTTTAAAGCTTAAGCTCGAGTTTCCTGAAGTCAAGCTGACTAAGCCTACTGTATTTTTAGAGTTAGCTCCTGACGGTAAAAAGTCTTGGTTATTGGATATGCAGCAATCTGATGATAATGCGCGTATTCCTATAGGCAGTTTAACTTTGGATAAGGGTGTAATTGGATACGATGATACAAAACAAAGTACGAGCATTCGCGCGCAACTATCAAGTAAGGGTCTACCAAATCAAAATGATACATCGAAAAATATTAAATTAGATCTCAACGACATTAAGTTAAGTGGAGATACTCAAAGTGGCGTTACTTTTAAAGCCAATGGCTTTTATAAAGGTGTTGCATTAAAGGCGCAGGGTGCAGGCGGTTCTGTTTTATCATTGAATGATCAAAATACTGCATACCCAATCAAATTTGATGCCACTTTAGGTAAGACTAATGTAAAAGGTGATGGCAGTATCACCAGCCTACTTAAGCTGACAGCGATGGATATGCAACTTGCTATTAAAGGTGATAATTTAGCGGCATTGTTCCAACTTCTTGAATTAACTTTTCCTGAAAGCCATGCATATAGTGTGTCTGGGCATGTGAAACATTACGCTAAGCTTTGGCAATTTAATAAATTTAATGGTGTTATTGGCAAAAGTGATATTGCAGGAAGCATCGCTTTTGATAATAGTGGCAGTCGGCCCATGATGCGAAGCAAGTTGGTATCTAAAGTATTAGATTTGAACGATTTGGGGCCTTTAATTGGTGCCAAAAAAATAGAGGTCAAACCAACTGATAATACGGCTAAAGTGGTTGCAACATCTGTCACACCAGATGATCACCGCGTATTACCCAATGTGCCATTCAAAACAGATCGCTGGAATAGCTTAGATGCAGATGTATCGCTTAAAGCTAATTCCATTTTACGCGATAAAGCGCTACCTCTAGACAATCTAGTGGTGCATTTAACCATGCAAAACTCAGTACTGAAACTGAGTCCATTGGATTTTGGCTTTGCGGGCGGGCATTTAAAATCAACTATTACATTAAATGGTCAACAAAACCCGATGCAAGCCACTGCAAAAATTAATGTACGTAAAGTTGTATTATCAAAACTATTTCCAACAATTGACTTAACCGAAAACAGTGTGGGTCAAATTAATGGTGATTTTGATTTATCTGGGCAAGGAAACTCTATCGATCGTATGTTAGGGACCGCTAATGGCCGCGTGAGTTTGGTGGTAGAAAAAGGCAAACTAAGTAAGCTGTTAATTGAAAAAATCGGCCTGCATTTAGATGAGATTCTGCAATTAAAAATCGCAGGCGACAAAATTATTAATCTTAATTGCGCTGTAGCCGATTTTCATGTCAAACATGGCGTTATGCAGACAAATGCTTTATTGTTAGATACTGAAGTAAGCACCATATTTGGCAATGGTACGGTGAATTTAAATCAAGAAAAGTTGGATTTAACGTTAAATCCTAAAACTAAAAATACCAGTTTTGTTGCATTAAGCACGCCAATTTATGTAACGGGTAACTTTGCAAACCCAGCTATTAATGTGAATAAAGGCAAAATTGCAGCGCGTGGCTTAGGTGCTGTTGCGCTGAGTATCCTCAACCCATTATTGGTCATAATACCATTACTTGATTTGGGACCAGGCGTTGAAAGTGAATGCGGACGGATAATTAAAGAGGCGCAGGCACCTCCAGTAAAAAACTCAGTTAAAAACAGTGTTGCGGGTAAAACACCATAACTTATTGAGTAGCCATTCCTACAATTGTCTTAGCAATTTCACTACTAATAATGCCTATAGCTTTGCTATGTGCAAGTACTAAATCACTGTAATTATTGCCAGATATGGCTTGATTAGTGGTTATTGTATTGCTCAATATTTGATTGTCTGACACTCTACGCACCGTGTAGTTAATGGTTACTGTGGCATTTGAGCCTAAATTTGATTCAAATTGTTGTACATTGAGTTGCACTTTATAGCCTACTAAATTTGTATTCATTGTATTAGTAGGGTACGCAGTTACCAGGTTTGTATTGAGTAATATGCTTAGGTTTTTCGCAATTACACGGCCAATTTCATTTTTAAGTGGTTGTGCCCAGCGTTGTTGTTCTAATATTTGTACTTTATTAGGCGTAAGTTTAATGACTATTTGCGGGCGATCGACCACCTCGATAATACTGACAGGCGTAATGTTAATCACAGTATTCGGCAAGGATTTGATTGCTGTTGGAACCTTATTATCAGCCTGGATTAAAGAGTAATCTTGGCTATTTAGGGTGTAAAAGTTCTCTTTCGGTGATGTACCCACGCAGCCTGTGGCCATTATTAAGCTAGCAACTGACCAAGCCAGTTTCTTCAATTTTACATCTGTTAATAATCTCATTCGCTATCTTCTTTCTTACCGCTGATGAGCGCTTCAGGATGTCGCTCTAAGTAATCGACTAAAGCACGGGTAGATTGTGCTGCACGGGTGACTTCAAGCAAGGTTTGATGAGCGTCTTGTTGCAGTTGACCATCAGTACCTACGCTATTTTCAATAGCTGTTAACGAGCCTTGTGCTGCAGCAATTGCAGTTTTTGCTTCAGCCAATGTGCTACGTAAATCCGATAGGGTTTCACGTGTATCTGGTGCGATTTGTTGATCTAGCTGAGTGATTAAGCTATTTGCATTATTTAAGATTGTATGCAAGTCGTTACCTATCGCCTCAAAAGGAACTTTATTTATCTTATTAGCAATTGAAGCTAAATTGACTTGTAACTCGCCTAAGCTGCCCGGTGTTGTAGGCACTTCAAAAGGTGTTTTATTCGTGTTAAACGAGGATTTTGGCAGATTAGGGAAAAAGTCTAAAGCGATATATAGCTGTCCTGTGAGTAGATTACTAGTGCGTAATTGTCCACGCAAACCTCTATTGAACAATGCACTAAGTAACTCGTTAGAAGGTAGTTGCTTAGCCTGATGCGTATTACTGATTTTTGAGCGCAGGCGATCAGGATAAATGTCTACCGCCACAACCACATTGATTTTTTTAGTGGATACATCAAAATCTATACTATTTGATATCACTTCACCAATGACAATGCCACGGAAGTCAATTTGCGCACCAGGTGATAAGCCACGTACTGACTCCTGAAATACCATTACACCATGTAAAATATTAATATCAGGTACTTTTAGCGCCTCATCTTGATTACTAAATGCTCTGAATGCTGTATTTTCTGGGGCCTGCGCCAGTTGCTCAGTATCGCCAATATTCTCAAAAGCAACACCGCCTAGCAAGATAGAAACTAATGACTCAGTGTTAATTTTTATACCGTTACTATCAAGCTTAATATCAAGTCCTTTGGCGTGCCAAAAGCGTGTATTAGTATTAATAAAGCGGTCGTAAGGCGTATTAACAAAAACAGTTACAATCACTTGTTTGCCACTTGGGCTAAGCTCAAACGCTACTACTTGGCCTGCCTGTATATGGCGAAAATACACGGGAGAACCAATATCTAATGATCCTATATCATCGCTAAGCAGCGTGTATTGGTGACCAGGAACATCGCTTGTGACAATTGGCGGCCTTTCCAAGCCAACAAACTCTCGTGCAGAATCTGTGGACTTTCCTGCATCCATACCAATGTGCGCGCCGGCTAATACAGTGCCTAAACCACTTACACTACCACCAGAAATTCTAGGTCTAACTACCCAAAAACGTGCATCTTTCACCAGCATATTTTTAGCTTGTTTAGCAAGCTTTGCGGTTACCTCTACTTGGCTATGGTCTTCACTTAAGGTGATACTTTTGACTTCACCTACATCGACGTTACGATATTTTATATGCGTACCAATAGTGATACCTTCAGCTGTTTTAAAAGTAATGGTAATGGTTGAGCCACGCTCTGTTAATGCCTGAAAACCCAGCCATAGACCAATTAAAATAGCAATCAGTGGAATTAGCCAAATAAGTGACACATCACTAGAGCTACGTTGTTGCACAGTTAAATTGGGTATTTGGCTATTTTGTGGCAGTTCTGGTAATGTGCTTTCTAACGGTGGAAGTGGTGTATCACTCATGTTGTTCCTTTAATGCTTTTTCATTATCTATATGGAACTTTTTTTGCAGCTGATTGTTTTGGGCTAGAACCGAATCCCATAGAAGCCGTGGATCAAAAGTTTCTACCGCTAACATGGTTAATACTACCACTGCAGCAAAGGCTAGCGCGCCTGGACTAGCTTTAATCACGGTGAGGGATTTCACTTGGACTAAAGTGACTAAAATCGCCACCATGTAAATATCTAGCATAGACCAACGACCTATGCTGTGTAAAAATCGATACAGTTTAGTACGCTGCAATGGGTGCCAAGCATTTTTAAACTGTATTGATAACAACAAAAAAGTGAGTGTAATCATCTTAAAAAGAGGCGTCACTATACTGGCAAAAAATACCAGTAATGCCAAAGACCAAGAACCGCTTTGCCATAAGTAAATAATACCGCTCATGATAGTGTCGCGTTGCGCGTTAAATAAAGAGCTGGTATCCATAATTGGTAACATATTAGCGGGTATATAAAGCAGATAAGCCGTGACTAACAATGCCCAACTGCGAGATAAACTTTTATTTTTTCGGCTGTGTAGTGGGCTATGGCAACGTGCGCATAGTTGCAAATAGTTAAGTGGTGGATTAGCGGAAGGTAAGCGCGATACTAATCCGCACACCTCACATCCACCTAGACCTAAAGATCTGGCCGAGGGTGGTTGGTTACGTTGAGTGAAAATCAATCTGTGACCACATTTTTCTTGTATCAAAAGCTTGTGATAGTGCGGTTAACAGAATAATTAATCCTCCCAGTGCCCACACGGCGATACCCACTTTAACGGTCACAATGGGGGTTAATTTCACTAAGTCGACTAGCACGCCTAACATAAAAACATCAGTTAATACCCAGGTTTTAACGCTTAAACGTAATCGGTAAGCTTGTGTTATATAATGTTTTGGCCATCCCCATTTTAACTGCATGAGCAAATAAGCCATCGCTAAAAGCTCTACAGTGGGTGCTAAAAGCAGCGTGATAAACACAAGCAGAGCAAGTGAATTTTGCTGCTGCATAGCTAATGTTTGAATGATGTCAAACAGTGTGGCATCAATGACTTGACCTTGTACAATAATAGTAGCGATTGGAAACATATTCGCAATAATAAGCATGATAATTGCACTGACAGTAAATGCGATTTCTTGATTGTAATGCGGCGCTGTATTTTTATATAACAAGGCATTGCAACGCGAACAACAAGCTTTTTCACCCTCAACCAGTTTAACCTCGTACTGTAAAAGGTCACATTGATTACATGCGATTAATAGTGCTGGCAGCATAGTATTTAATCAAAATTATTGATTAAATATCATAACAATATTTAATCAATAATTTTGTAAAGTTCGGTAAAAAACAGAAATTATTTTTGATCTAACTGTTTGATTTGCTTTATTTTTAAGCCTAATACTACAGCGGAAAGTATTAATGTAATTGCATTGGCCACAATAACAGGTAGGCTATCTATCATTAAGCCATATATTAACCATGCAGCAACACCAAGCGTAAACAAGCTGTACATAGGAAAAGATATACCAGATAAATCTCGTGTTTTCCACGAGTGATAGGCTTGTGGCACAAATGCAGTAGTTGTTAAAAATGCGGCAATAAAACCCATTGAGTCTTTTAAATCTAAAATTGAATTCATTATTTACTAGCTAAGTAGATTGAAATATCTGTTAGTTTAATTGATTTAAGTTATTTTTTTGGTTTTTACTCCGGACGATTTAAATGATGTCTTAAAACAATGCAATATAATATTGAAAATTTGCTGTCTAGTTTACAAATTTATTTCAGCTATTCGCTTCATTTTTAGATGCAATAAAAGCACCTGTAATAATAAGACATATACCTATTAGTTGTTTTGCACTCGCTGTCTCATGTAATAACCACATAGAGCTTAGCGGTACAGTGCCGTAAGCCAAGCAAGTAATAAGATGTGCTTTAGAAAGATCAATTTTAGCAATAACCGCCAGCCAAGTAAAAAATGCAATCACAATAGCTATAACCCCCATGATGATTTGTGGGTTTTGCACTAAGTTGAGTAAGTAAGTGGAAAGGGCTTGTATGCTGTAGAATGGGATTTCTCCAGTTTTATCTGCGGCAACTTTAAAAAACACCTGAGCTGCCGTATCACAAATTAACAATACGGCAAACATAAGCACAATATCCCAATTCATTTTTTTTATGAATGCAAAAGTCATTGATTGTCAGTGCTTGTATGAAGTTAATCTAGCGTTCGTTGGCTTATCTTTAACTGCATCATCAAAATTAGCATAGGCTAATGCACGTGAAAGTAGTTTAAGCGGCTTATTCCACAGAGGATTGCAATGTTTAAAGAAAATATAGGTTTGCTCTAGTGTTGCACCTAAGCGAATTTTAGTTTCATAAGCAGCTTGTCCACTTTGGTAGGTATGAAAACCATCACGAATGCACATTTCAACATTATGTAACCAGCTTAGATAGTAAATGTTGTATTTTTTTGCAAGCGTTTTATCTAGGCCTATGTATTTATCTAACAAAATACCATCGCGATGGAGTAATAAATTGAAGGCTATTAACTGGTTTTCTGCGTAGTACAACACAAAACGACAGTGATTAGGCATTAAGCCTGGAATTGATTCAAAAAACTCTAATGTTAGTTTTTCAAACTTCAACTCACTTTGCTCGTAAGTGTTTAAATATAGTTGATAAACCTTTTCTATGTCAGGTGGCAAACCGTCATATTCCTCTATGTGAATATTTGCTTTAGCCTTCAGTTTGCGCCGTAAGTTTTTACGTGTTGTATAGCTTAAAGTGGCGAAATACTCATCGATATTGGTAAATTGGATCAGGTTAATCGCAATTGGCATATTAGCCACTTTTCCGTATCCCGCTGCATTTAAGGTTGCGCTGAATAATTGCGCATCATGGTCCATGACGTCTTTAAAAGCGATGACACTGGCTTTTTCACGTTTTGCAACCTGCTCCAACTCATCGCATAAAGCCTTGAGCATGGCCGCATCAAAGGGGTAGTCTTTAGCTAAGCCGATTTTGCAACTATCCGTAACAGGTGAGCCAACACACACCATTTTAATGCTTAACAGCTTGGGTGCATAATGCGTGATTTTGTTCAAAAAGCGCTTTAATCCACCTTGTACAGTGGTATCTAAGCGATAATCCATTACGAAATAAGGTGCGATACATATAACGAGACTATTGCGTTTAACCGCTATGTAACCTGTTTTGAAACCTTCGACTTTACCGATTTCAAAAGCCAGGTGATAGCGATAGCTCTCAGCATCATTAGGTAGTAATTTGTCCCACAAGACTTCTTCATATTTTGCCGCGCTAAAACTACGTTCTGCAACATACTTAGCCACTTCATATGTAGCTTGCGGCAATACTAATGGTTGGTTGTACATTAGACTTTGCGTCATAAATTTATCCATTAAAAGGCACTCCTATTATTCACTTTACTTAAAATCAGTACGCCGCTTGTGCCGCCAAATGCAAATGAATTGGACATAGCATGCTGTAGGTTATCTACATTTTTGAATTGGTTAGCGACATAATCTAAATCACACATTGGATCTGGCTCGTGTAAATTAATTGTTGGTGGCAATTGATTGTTAACTAACGCCAATGTTGTTGCGACAAGTTCTACAGCACCTGCTGCACCCATTAAGTGTCCATGCATTGATTTCGTTGAGCTTATTGACAAACTGTTAGCGTGCTCACCAAACACTTGTTTTATCGCTGCGGTTTCAGTGGCATCATTAAGTTGGGTGCCAGTGCCATGCGCATTAATGTAGCCTATTTGATGCGGTACTAAATTGGCGTTGTTTAGCGCAGCTTGCATGGCTCTGGCTTGACCATCTACTGAAGGTTGGGTGATATGCGTGCTGTCGTTGGTTGTGCCATAGCCGGAAACTTCAGCATAAATTTTGGCACCTCGTGCTTGTGCGTAAGTAAGTTCTTCCAAAACAAACACAGCGGCACCTTCACCCAATACTAAGCCTGTGCGATTAGCTGAAAAAGGCTTGCATGAATGAGCTAGGTTTAACTCATCTTCCTTTGCTAAAGTACGCAATGCTTCCCACGCTTTAATGGTGCCAAAAGTAAGTAGGGCCTCTGTACCACCCGCAATCATCACATCGCAATACCCATGCTGAATTTGTCTAACGGCCTCACCAATCGCAATCGCTGAGGAGGAACAAGCCGTTGTGAATGTAAGATTTGGACCTTGCAAATGGTATTGCATGGCAATTTGTGAAGCGGCTGCACCATTCATTGCCATCAGTACAGTAAAAGGTTTTAGACGGGTTGCTTTTTGTTTAAACAACCTATCATAACCATCTTCCGTGGCACTTGCGCCGCCCATACCTGTGCCCATATAGCAACCCACGCGACTAGGCTCAACTTCTGAGAGTACTAAATGCGCATCCTGTATTGCTTGTTCTGCGCAATACAATGCAAATTGGCTAACGCGATCTAATAATGCAAGTTGTTGTTTTATGAAGTACTGTGTGCCATCAAAGTCTGCTTGTGCGGCAATTTTAGTTTCTAAAGCATCTACAAAGCTTGCCTTAATTCTACTAACTCCAGAATTACCTGCCAGCAAGTTATTGAAGAACTCTACAGGAGTATTACCTTGCGGAGAGACAACTCCTATCCCTGTAATAACAACACGGCGAAGGACTGCTGTACTCATAGACTTACTTTAGCTTTTTCTTGTAACAATCTATCAAACAGGTTGACTACATCACTGATTGTGACCACATTTACTTGATCATTCGGTATTTTGATACCAAATTTATCTTCTGCTTCAAATATGATGTCAAAAGTGTCTAAAGAATCTAACCCAATATCAGTTAAATTACTATTTAATTGAATGCTTGCAGGTTCAATTTCCAATTTCTTTGCAATCATTTCTTTCACAATGCTGAACGTGTCTTCCATGGTGTTTCCTGTGTTGTTGCCAAATAATTTATTAATGCATTATGTTTGCGTTAGCGCTAGTGTTGGAATATTTCCGCAAAACTTAACGACTCGTTTTGCAATATCGTCTTTGCGTTTGTCTAGGGTTAAAACATGATAAGTGTCATCCAAGTACATCGTTTCTACATGTTGAGAAGCTATGTTTTTTTCAACGTAATAAGCATTTTTTAAGCTCGCCATGTCATCTTCAGTAGAATGCACGATCAGAGCAGGGGAAGTGACTTCCGATAAGCATTTTCGGGCGGCCTTAATCAACCTTACGCTTTCTAAAATAACAGTTGCGGGTGTTTTGAAATATCCAATTTTATCGGCTGTTTTTGCATCCTTGTTATCTAGTATTGCTGCAACTAACGCCCTGGTTCTTTCACACTTAATGCCATAGGGTGCAGTTTCTTCCCAATGGATAAAATATTTAAGGGGAGTGTAAAGTACAATCGGCAGTAAGATTTTTTGCTGGAACTGGGGCATATTCCAGCCGTCATAAAAAAAAGTGCTTGATAATAAAATAATGCCAGCTACTTTTGATTTTCTTTTTGCTGCGACCATCAATGCAAGTAGGGCGCCCATAGACAAACCCGCAATGAACACTTGTTCGTATTCACTATTTAAGGCATCAAAAGCAGTTTCAACTGAGTGATACCAATCTTTCCAACTGGTTGCTTGCAGTGCTTTGATTGATGCACAATGACCTGCCAACTCTGGACAAGCCACTGTTAAACCTTTTCTAGAAAGTACGCGACCAAAATGCTTCATTTCTGCGGGGGTGCCCGTTAAACCATGCACTAAAAGAACAGCTGATTTGCCTTTGCGTTCTATAAAACCGTTGGGGCCCAGTAAAGCATCAATTTTTACGGTGGGATCTTCTTGATTAACAGTGAACTGCATTTGAGTAATATTCATTGAGTTTAATTTCATTAGAATTACCCCCCCACTAAAAACATGCCACTGATAATGAGGAGAGCACCAAGCCAGCGATTTTTACCAATTTTTTCGCCCAAAAATAGCCAAGAGGCTAATAGTATTAATACGATAGTGACGCTTGATAATGGATATGCTGCACTGAGTGTCATAGTAGAAAGAAAGCCGATCCAGATAATATATTCAACAATATAAACAATCACACCTAACGCGATTTCCTTGCGCTTTAGAGCGCCTAAAATATTTTCTGCATGACCACGCCAGCCAAGCTGATTCGATTGTGGAAGTTGATTGCTACCATGCTTAAACAACACAGTACCTAGGGTATCGAGTAATACGGCCACTACAAATAAAATCCACGGTTTAAGCATCAACCATCCAATGCATTAAAAAGTGAAATATTAGCCAATTCATTACGCTTCAATTCACTTTTAAAACGATTAGAGATGTCAGGTTTTCTTGATATTTTTCTATCCAGTAAAGAACCTATCCATTTCAGGGGTGAGCGAAATCTAGGGGTTGAGTAATCACCCACGGTATCTGCGCCTACAATTTCAAACTTCTTTTTAATCGCAATAATTGTGTCAATAACTGTTGATAGCGGCAAACTACCTTGTTCCCAATTAGTAAAAGCATCTTCAATGCTCAGGCAATCTTTATCAATGCTGATGTAGACATGCTGTGTAGAAATATGGCTAATAATTTCTGCAATTCCCGCCTGCAAGTCATTTTTTAATAGGCTATATAATGATGTTGTCTGGGAACCTATCACTTCTGCTATTACAGGCTCATATGGCAGCAAGATAATTTTTTGATTCAGGTAACTTTCAACATCTCCATTTTTAAAGCATTTGCCATTAATATCACCACTTTCAAGCCCGATAATAATAATACGCTGCACTTGAGGCAGGCGTGCCAGACTGTATACCCAAGTGCCACAATGATATTGATGCGGTGGTTGCATCCAGTCTGGATGATTGTCGAAAAGCACTATAGTGAGTGGCGTTTTATATTGTTTAATTAGACCCAAAGAATAATGATGAAAATCACCGGAGCCGATTAAAGTAAACCCAGGTTTAAGCCCATTAAAAGCTGTTTTGCAAATCTCAGCAAACTTTTTAGGGCTAGTCCATAAGCGAGCGGCATGCTGAAATCGACTTAAATTGCTGATGCTAATACGTGGCTTAAACAGCGCAATAAACTCGCTTTGGGCTGTAATGCTGCCATCAAAATCAATAATGTTAATATGAGTGATCACTTAAATCTTATATCACTAGGGACTAGGCTCACTCAGCCTCACATCTACGTAATAGCATCTCAAATAAATGAATACCAAGATCAATTTCTGTTTCTGAAATTAATAATGATGGCGCGAGCGTAATTACATTCTTTTGATAACCACCAATATCTAAAACTAGACCATAATTTTTATCACCAACAAGTAAATCACCTTTTAAGCCTTCATTAAACATACGATCTGCAAGTGCTCGACTAGCCGTGTAACCATCTTTTTCACATAGCTCAATGCGGAGCGCCAAACCTAAGCCGCTTACATCTCCTACTACTTTCCAGCGCGATTTAAGTTCTTGAATACGTTTTAAAAAGTATGCCCCACGTTCGCGCACATGTTCTTCAAAATTGCTTTCTTGCGTCATTTTCATGACCTCTAATGCCACAGATGTTCCTAGTGGATTTGAAGCAAATGTTGAATGCGTTGAGCCAGGTGGGAATTTTTCAGGTGAAATAAGTTCTTCACGTGCCCAAATGCCAGATAGAGGGTTTAAGCCATTGGTAATCGCTTTACCAAATACAAAAATATCAGGCACGATATCGAAATTCTCCCAAGACCATAATTTACCTGTACGGTAAACACCCATTTGAATTTCATCAGCCACTAATAAAATATTACGTTTTTTAAGTGACTCTTGTAGTTTTTTCATGTAACCAGCTGGCGGGATAATGTAGCCACCCGTGCCTTGCATGGGCTCAATATAAAATGCGCCGAATTCAGACTCTTTTGCTTTTGTATCCCATACTGATTGATATTCAGTTTCAAACAACTTTTCAAATTGTTTATGGCAATAGGTATCGCAAGTTTCGACTTTCATATCATAAGGACAGCGGTAGCAATAAGGGTAGGGAATAAACTCTGCGCGATCTGCAAAGTTACCAAAGCGACGTCTATAACGGTAGCTAGATGTGATAGCTGATGCACCTAAAGTGCGACCGTGGTAACCGCCCATAAAGGCAAATTGGTGGGTTTTGCCTGTATGGTTACGCACTACTTTGAGCGAATCCTCTACAGCCTGGGCGCCGCCAACATTGAAGTGCACACGGCCTTTTACGCCGTATTTATCTTCCATGTATTTGCAAATAATCTCAGCTAAATCTACTTTTTCCTTATGTAAATATTGGCTGGCAAGCTGTGGAAGCGTGTCAATTTGCTTATGCAAAACATCCGCAATGCGTTTGTTTTTATAACCAAAGTTCACAGCGGAATACCACATCTGCCAATCTAAATAGGCAATACCTTTTTCATCAAATAAAAAGCTACCGTCACAACTCTCGAACACTTTTGGAGGGTCTGCATAATTGACAGTATCGCCATGTGAGCAATACTTATCATTTTTTTTAAGAATTTCTATTATTTTCGTTTCCATAATGGTTTCCGTCTTAAAGTTTTGATTAAGCTAATTTGATGCTGCTTTGTTTTTCATTCAACCATAGTTTTTCAATCGGCCATTGTTTAATGATGGCGAGCACGTCGGCAAAGGTTTGAAATTTATGGTGTTTAATTTGATTTCTTTCACAATGTTTAATTAGTGAGCCCTTTGCAAAAACGATATCAGCCATGCCTGAGATACAAGCATCTGATTTGCCATCACCAATTAGCACAATCGGGCCTAATGCATCTAACGATAAGCTTCTAGCTACTGCACACTTACACATACCATTACCGCCAGTACAATCGTCTTTGCGCAAAGGGTAGGTAATTTTGATGCCTTGCGGAACAAAGTTTAAGTGGTTCGAATACACAGGAATTTCCGGCCAGCCAGTATTGCGCATAGCTACTTTAATGGCATGATCTAAACCGTCACTGGCAATGACTAGCTTTGCAAATTGCGTTGCATGTTTGTAAAACGGTAAAAAACTGGCATCAAGTTGAATACCTCGAAAGAAGTTCTCAAGCGCCATATGGTCGGCTTTTACCATGTCAATTTGCCTTGCCATACACTCAACGGCGGTAATTTTTCCATCCAACCACTCTTGCTCTATGTCTTGCCAAGATGGATCGGCAAATTTTTCTAGCATGGCGTCAATCGTATCTTTTACTGAAATTGTGCCATCAAAATCTACTATAAAAAGCATGTGTTTCCTTTTGCTATTATGTTTATTTTAACTAATACTTCTTACAAAAAACTTACTCGCACTTATTTAGTTTTACTTTGCATAAATCCAATTTGATGTGGCCAATTAATGACCTTCACACCCTCTTTGATTTGATTATCTTTGATTTTTACATGTAGCTCGTGCATTTTTGTCCAATGTTGCTTTGGACGATAATGATGCTCAGCGTGGTAGCCATTTTTAAACCACAGAATGTTGAATAGTTTGTTGTAGCAGCTCACAGCCCAAGCAATAGGTTTATCTGGATTGGCGCCATAATGCTCGTAATAGCCATTAAGTGCTGAAAGCGAGTGACCTAGGTAATAGAAAAAAACATAGTAAATGCCAAGTTTCCAGTTAATGAAAAATAAGCCTATGATGAAACCGAAAGATAAAATTACTTCAAATATTGCAAAATTGGCAAGCCATAAACTGTGTTTGCGAATTAGGCCATATATGCGCTTAGGATCATCTCTAAAGTAGCTAAGAAGCGCATATTTAATAGGGTGTTCAGGCTCGCCATTTTTGCCAAACCCATAAATTGAAATCCAATCTATCGTTTCGCCTTGTTCATTTAAACGGTCATTGTTACCAATGTGATGTTGTCTGTGCACATATTCATACATGGTTTGCGAAAACCCCATGATCATTGACTCTAGTAAACTGAATAGTCGGTTTAACCAGAATGATTTGAAGTAGGCATTGTGTATAAAGTTATGTGAAATACCATTGACGTTCCAAGAAATACTGAATGCGTAAATAAAACCCAGTATCAAGTTGGCCCAAAAAGGTAATTGCTTGAAAAATAACAGGATTATAATGAGGTATAAACCATGTAAGACACCTGCAACGGCTGGGATTACATCCCAGTAGCTGTAAGCAAATAAGAACCTCGGAGATTTTTTCATCAGTATTGAATTCATTAGTTTAGTAAGCTAAATGTAAGCCAGATGCCTTACATTTACCTTACAAAAATTGCGTTAATGTTTTAAGGAAAAGTATGAGAGTGTTACTAGTTGAGGATGATGATGTTTTAGGTGATGCGCTGAATCAATCTTTAAAAAATGCAGGTTATGCAGTAGATTGGGCAAAAGATGGAAAGTATGCCGATTTAGCTTTACATGACCAAATTTATGAAGCGGTTATTTTAGACTTAAGCTTGCCAAAAATGGACGGTATAGAAGTGCTGCGTAAGCTTAGGCAAAGAAAAGTAGTTATTCCTGTATTGATTATCTCCGCACGTGAAGCGATTGACGGCCGTATTAAAGCGCTAGATTTAGGTGCTGATGATTACCTAGTAAAACCTTTTAAACTCCCCGAGCTTGAAGCCAGATTAAGAGCGTTGATTAGAAGATCAAACCGCTCTGTGCATAGCATGGTTGAGTTTGGACCACTTTCATTTAATGCAGTAGATCGAACAGTTAGCGCAGGTAGAGGTTTCTTGGCATTTTCTAAACGCGAAATCGGTATATTAGAACTGTTAATGTTACGAGAAGGACGTGCTGTTAGCAAAGAGGCTTTAATTGAGAATTTGTGTAATTGGTCTGAAGGAGTGGGAATTAATGCGATTGAGGTTTACATTCATCGTATTAGAAAAAAGCTAGAGCCATATGGCGTCGCTATTCGCACTATGAGCGGCTCAGGTTACATTTTAGAAATGGCTAAAACATGATAAAGCCGTATTCAATCCGTCGGCAACTTCTGAAGTGGCTGCTAATTCCAATGTTGGCATTGCTCATTTTAGACTCTAGCCTGCTCTTTCATTTTGCCAACAAAGTAGAGCGTGAAACATTTGATCATGGCTTGCTACAAACAGCTAATGATATTGACGAGTTTTTAGAGAGGTTTAATGCACAAAAACTAGTGCCTTTAGATCAAAACACACAAAAAGCTTTACTAGCTGATGCAAGTGACCAAGGTTTTTACAGTGTTAAAGATGAGTTTGGTCAGACTTTAATTGGTGAGCCAGGTATTCAATATAGAAAAAAGCTGCAAGGATCTTTTGCAAAATCCAATACTGTTTACTATTTTAGCGAAATTAATCATCAAAGAGTCCGTATCATTTCTATGCCAGCAACCATTGGTGCACCGGGCAAGCATCTCAATGTTTACATTCAGGTGGCAGAAACGCTTAATAAACGTACACATATTCGGCAACAGATACTCGCTTGGATTTTGCTACCGCAATTAATATTGTTTGTTGCCGCTGGCGTTTTACTATGGATAGGCATTAAAAGTGGTTTAAAGCCTTTATGGGAAGTGAATGATGCTTTGGCCAAGCGTTCATACACAGATTTACAGCCGATTAAGATTAGCAATATTCCAATTGAGATTACGAGATTAGTTGACTCAGTCAACGAGTTGATGGCGAAGCTTAACCAAACGATTCATTCCCAGAATCGTTTCTTAGCGGATGCTGCACATCAACTAAGAACGCCCTTAGCAGGAACTCGCGCGCAAATAGAGTTAGCTAATCAATCCAAAAGTTTGCCTGATATTAAAAATAGGCTGCAAAAAATATCATTGAGCACAGAACGATTAATTCATTTAATTAATCAGCTACTCATTCTTGCAAAAAGCCAGCCAGAGGCTATTCACCAACTTGATTTTGAACCGATTGATTTAGCTGGTTTTGTCAAATTGGTTGCTTGCGAATTTAATTTAAATGCAAGTGCAAAAAAAATTACATTGTCTTGTATAAGTGAAGATAGAAAGTGCCTAGTTTCAGGTGAAAAATTGGGCTTGCATAACCTTATTTACAACTTAATTGATAATGCTATTCGCTACACACCTTATGGTGGATCTGTCACGCTTAATGTATTTATGCAAAACGGCGGTGTCTGTTTTACAGTTGAGGATAATGGGTTAGGTATTCCTAAGAGCGAGCAGGGTCTGGTATTCGAACGTTTTTATCGCGGTAATGAAGCAACAGACTTTGGTACTGGCTTGGGTTTAGCGATTGTGAAAGAAATTACGGCTTTACATCATGCGACAATCACAATTGAGAGTGGTGATAAGGACAAAGAGGGTACAAAAATCAGTGTTTTTTTTAAGGAGTAAATATGGGTGAAGAGTTTGAAGTGCATGGCATATATGAAGATGAAATGGAGCGAGCAATAGAAAAGCACGAAAAGAATGATAATTTTGCGGGCAATATTGCTGTGGTGACAGCAATATTAGCAACGCTTGGCGCTATGTTTGGATACGAAGCTGGAAATACACAAGCTGTTGCGGCTATGTATAAAAACGATGAGGCTATTAGAACTACAGAAGCTTCTGATAAATGGAATTTTTACCAAGCTAAATCAAGTAAACAAAACTTAGAAGAGCTTGCGATTATTATTCCAGGTGTTGATATCAAGAGGTATCAAACTGCCATTGCAAAACACCAAGTAGAAAAAGAGCAAATCAAAAAAGAGGCGGAAACTTTAACTGCACAAGCTACCGATTTTGGATTAAAAGCTGAAAAAACATTGCACCAACATCATCGCTGGGCATCAGCGATGACCGCATTGCAAATTGCTATATCTTTGGCCGCAATTTCTCTGCTTACACGAAGAAAATGGCTTAAAAATGCGGTTTATGGTGTTGCTGGTGTCGGTATGTTGTTTGCCGCAATGGCTATATTTAATATCTAATCAATAGATTTACTTAAGTTATTTAAGTTATTTAAGTATTAATTTTAAATCTTAATCAATCTGCTAAGTTTTACCTAAGTCTTCTGCCTTAACATTGAATAGATAGTGTTTTATGGCATGAAGGTTTGCATGAGTAATCTATAGATTTATTTTAGAAAGGGTCTGCTTTGAACAATCAACATACACCAATGCAAAATATACTCATCAAAGTAACAGAAATTACTTTGATGTTTTGGATCATTAAAATTATCGTTACCACGCTGGGTGAAACGGGTGGCGATGCGCTTTCTATGTCTATGAACTTGGGCTATCTTGTAAGTAGTTTTATTTTTGGTGTAATTTTTATTGTTGCTGTCACTTCACAAATTAAGGCTAAAAAGTTTAATCCTTACTTGTATTGAATCACCATTATTGCAACAACGACATTAGGCACAAGGTTAGCCGATTTTGCTGATCGCTCTTTAGGGTTAGGTTATTTGGGCGGAACCGAATTGTTATCAGCGTTATTAGCCAGCTCCTTACTTATTTGGTATTGCGCTGAAGGAAGCATAGCGGTTAATACGGTTAGGTCACCTAAAGTTGAAATGTTTTATTGGGTCACTATAATGTTCTCACAAACATTAGGTACAGCACTTGGTGATTGGACAGCGGATACAGCAGGCCTTGGCTATGATGGCGCTGCCGAAATTTTTGGAAGTTTGCTTTTACTGGTTGTACTGGCTTATAACCGCACCAATATTTCTCGCGTTATCTTATTTTGGGCAGCATTTGTTCTAACACGACCTCTAGGTGCGGTGCTAGGTGATTATTTGGATAAACCTATTGCTCATGGTGGTTTGGAATTAAGTTGTTATACCGCTTCTGAAGTATTGCTAGCGCTTATTGTCATAGGGTTCCTAATTTTTCCGGGTAAAGCGAGTCAAAAAAATGCACTAGTTATACGAGAACAGTACACAAAACCACTCTATATTTCACATGATAGAAAACAAATGTTTGATAAAAATAGAAAAAAACTGCTTTTATTTTTAATGGTACTCTTATCTGACGCAGCATTTGCTGGACCGCCTTTTGTGACAGATGACCCAGAAACGCTTGAAAAAAATGCTTGGGAAGTTAATTATGCGGTGAGCAAAACTTGGAGAGACAGCGGGGCTTCCGCGGCTATACCTAGTATCGACATTAATTACGGGCTTACACCAGATATCCAACTACATGCACAGCCAAGATATTCGTATGAATATGAATCAGGCAGTAAAATCTTTGGATTTGATAACACTGAAGTGGGCGTTAAGTATCGATTTTCTGATCAAAATATCCAAAATCAACATATCATGCTTGGCATTTATCCTATGTTACAGTTGCCATCAGGTAATAAAAAGTTAGGTGATACTCGAGGTAAAACGCAACTTTTTTTACCAATTTGGGCTCAGTTCGATACTGAAAAATGGAATGTTTATGGTGGTACGGGGTACAGAATTAATCAGAGCTTAAACAGTAAAAACTCTTGGTTTTTAGGGCTGACTACGCTCTACAAGGTTCATGAAGACCTTAGGTTAGGCGGAGAAATTTATAGTGAATCAGCGACCGAACATCAAGGTAATTCTGGTAGTGGATTTAACTTGGGTGGAATTTATAATATGACTCCAGATTACCATCTACTTTTTTCTTTTGGCCAAGCGCTTAACAATGTGCCATCTACTAATCGTTTATCAGGTTTTCTTGCGTTGCAAGTAGTTTACTAAATGGTTTGATGAGCCAAAAATAACGATGCGAGTTTTACTGGTAGAAGATGATGTTATAGTAGCTCAGGCACTCCAAGAGGCCTCATATGTTGTAGATTGGGTCGAAAATGGAGAGGTGTCACTCAGCGTTTTAGCCAGCCAGCATTGCGATATTGTATTGTTGGATTTAGGGTTGCCTGGAAAAGATGGATTAGAGGTTCTAAAAACAATCAGTAACCAAGAAAACCCAGTGCCGTTGTTAATTGTTACCGCACGTGATGATGTGAATGATTGCATACGTGGGCTAGATAGGGACGCAGATGATTAAGTGTTTGAACCATTTAAAATGACAGAGTTGCTGGCACGAATGAGAGCCGTTATAAGGCGTAAGAGTGATACAACCTCAACCATACTGAGTAACGGTATTCTGTCACTAGACCTCAGTAATCACCAAGTATGGTTTATGGAATAGACCGCTATTAGATTATCAAAACGCGAGTTTTCATACTTCAAGCTTTAATGGTGCGTCCGGGTGCGATTCTTTCACGTGGTAATTCAGAAGATAGAATTTACGCTTGGGGTGAGGAAGTAGAAAGTAATGCGGTTGAAGTATTGATATATTTCCTTCGCAAAAAATTAAGTAACGATGCTATTAAAAACGTTAGAGGTATAGGGTAGATGGTTTTTAAGAAAAATTAAAGTTATCGATTCAATATCGTCTTTCATTTTGGCTGACTGTCATTATTGGCGTGATAGATTTGTTGAGTGTTGCATTATCTTATACTAAAGCGCTGGATGAAGCAGGTGAAATACAAGATGGTGCTTTAGCACAAATGGCTATTCTAGCTAGCAAGAATCAAATTAATCTCGAAGTTGATGAAAAGAAAAATAAAGATTCAGGCATGATCATTCAGTACTTTGATCATCATGAGGCCAAAGACAATGCTTTCATTTCTCCAAGTGACTTAGTCAATCACTCAACTAATAGTTTCCATCAAATAACCGTTAAAAAACAACCTTAAAGAGTTCTCATTTATGCTTTACCCAACCAACAAAAGGTGGCTGTTGCTCAACCTACAAAATTGCGAGAAGAGGTCGCGAAAAATGGTGCACTTTTAACCATATTGTCGATACTATTGTTGATTCCAAAATCACTGATCGCCATATTTTTACTAGTCAAGCAATCTATTAAACCTATCACCGAATTAGCTGAAGTGAATATTCATCAAAAAGTTGATCGTTTAATGCCATTATCAGTGCATGAATTACCTATAGAAATTAGCCCTTTTATAATGGGCGCGCTCAAATTTGAAGTGCAACATTTTTCGAAGGAAAATGATGCATGGGAAATTACAAACAATTAAGTATTGAAGAGCGAAGTTTTATTTAGGCGCAGTTAACATTAGGGTTTAAGTCTAGCTGGATAGCCGTTGGATTGGGTCGATCTGTTTCGACTATTAGCCGAGAGCTTCACCGTAATGGATGGAAGAAACACAAAGAGAAACCTGGGCGTGGTCAGAGGTGGCCCAGTTTGATTGAACAAGTTTCACTGATTTATAAGTGTAAAGTTTACCGATTAAAAAAACTGGCGCAGT
>JACMMS010000021.1 GCA_014378915.1 Methylophilaceae bacterium | reverse complement strand
TTTGAGCGTTTTACCCATAAAACCATTGCGGCTGTTGATATTACCTGTGGCGTTATCTACATCTAGGTGATGGTTAGGTTCCGCTTGGAGTGCTTCCTCAACCACCTGCTTCATAAGTTGGTTGGAAATGGGACTGAGGTCTTGTTCAGTCTTAACAAAGCTGGCGAGCTACTCAACCAGCTCAACAGGTCATTGCGGAAAGTCTTTTACAGACTGGTTGTTTGTGCCCATGATAATTTCCTTTAAACGTCATTGGTAAAATATCATTTACACAGATTTTTTACAGGCTCTCGTATACTTCTATTTTCTATAATTACTATTCAACATCAACGCTAGCTGTAGCCTATCTTTAGCGCCTAAACGCCTAAATATGGCCGCTAGGTGAGCCTTAACTGTGCGATCGGTAATACTTAAAATTCTGGCAATTTCTTTATTGCTTAAACCTTTAGCAGCCTCTACTGCCACTTCTTTTTCCCGCTTGGTGAGTTTTAATAACAAGCTTTCAACATAATCTGGTTGATTACCTACTAACTTAGTAGACACTTCAATTAATCGTTGCAAAAGCTCTTGGCCTAGCCATAAACCACCATTGCTAATCACTGTTTTTATTTCTACTAACACATCTGGAGCAATGTAGGCATGGCAATAACCCATTGCACCTAAACTCAATGCGTGGAGTGCCTCTGCTTGATTTGGCGCATTAGCCAATACAATAATTTTGGCATCAGTGTAATTTTTTGTAATAGTTGCAATCGTGTGGGTTAGCCATTGCTGCCTATCCATGTTCATATGTAGCCAAAATATGGTTGAGGTAGTTTTAGCTGTGTTTTTTACTAAAAAGCTTTTTTCGTCAATGCCCGCGGCTAAATGAGCAGCAGGAAATGCTGCTACCCAATTATTTAAAAGCGCTGTTTGAGTGGTGATAAAGGTATCTTGCATTGTTATTTTTCTTATAGCCTTTTGGCTAAACTCTTTATCATGTTGGTTAGCAATTTTATTACCGAGTTTATTATCTGCCTTAAAGTCGTCTGTGACAAATTTTGTCTCAAACTCAGCGATAAATGCAGTATTTAAAAATTCATCTCTCACTAAAGGCATAAGATTTTGCTTTTAATACAGGTTTTAGTAAATACGAAAGTACAGTTTTGTTGCCAGTTATCACATCAACTTGCGCAACCATTCCAGGTATTATTGGCAAACCTTTACCTAAACTTGATTTCACTGTGCGAACTTTTATAATATAGTAAGCATTGCCTTTATCATCCACCACTGAGTTAGGTGAAATATCGTCCACAATCGCATCTAAAGTGCCATAAATGGTGTAATCGTAGGCGGTTAATTTAACTACTGCATGTTGTGAAACCCTCATAAAAGCAATATCTTTAATCTGGATTTTAGTTTCTATTACTAGCGCATCATCACTTGGCACAATCTCTAAAATCTCTTTACCTGGCTGAATTACACCACCTACTGTATTAAAAAACAAGCGGCTCACTTTGCCGTTAACTGGAGATTTAACTGTTGCTTGTTTTACTTTATCTGTTAAGCCAACACTGGTCTCTGTGAGGCTATTAAGTTTAGCAGTATTGTCATTGAGTTCTGTTCTCACCTTGCTGCGAAAGCTTTGTTCAGATTCGCTAACTTTTCTATTTGCCTCGGCAATCGCACCTTGAATACGCGCAATTTGCGCACGAGCTTGGTCAATTTCACCTCTAGCCTTAGTAGTTTCACGTTCTAAACGCAAAATATCAATTTCAGAAACCGCACCACTCGCCAATAAAGGTTTATTAGCTGCCAACTCTTTAGCGGAAGAGTCATAATTTTTTTCAGCGAATTCTTTACGTGATTTCACTTCAACCAATTCATTTTCGCGCTGGGATACTTGCTCACGTGCAATGCCAACTGCAGATGCTAATTCATCTTTACTCGATTGGTATAATGCAGATTCTTGGTTAAATATTAATGGGTTTTCTTTTTGCACTTCAGGCGGCGGATTAAAACTTGTGCCTTCAGCCAGGGCTTTTAATCGAGCTTGTTTAGCTAATAACGCCAAATACTGCGATTGGTTCTCACGCAAAGTAGAAGCTGCTCTAGTGACATCAATGCGTACCAATGAATCTCCCATTTTGACTGCTTGCCCTTCAGCCACCAATATTTGAGACACAATACCACCGTCTAATGATTGAATAACCTGCACCTGACGCGATGGGATCACCCTGCCCTCACCCCTGGTCAACTCATCAACTTTAGCAAAACTAGCCCATAGAATCGCTACTAATAAAATGAGTCCCATAATATAGAGTAACTTTTTTGCTCGCGCAGGTGTTTGCTCTAATATCGCAACATTAGCTTCATCTTGCCAAGTTAAATGTTCATTTGCAGCGGTTGGCACCCATTTATCTAAGAAGTAATAAACAGGCTTAGTAATCCAGCTTTGGCGTGAAAAAAAGCTATTTACAGCGCCCACTTTATTGAATAGTTTTTCGCTCATTTTATTTACCTAAGGTATTATCCAGCTAGACTGCCTTTCCAATCTTACCAGCACGCAAGGCTTCAATGACTTGCTCTTTGGCACCATCAGCGACAATCCGACCAGAGTCAATCACAATAATGCGCTCTACTAAATCAAATAAAGAAGAGCGATGAGATATAAGCACCAGAGTTTTACCCGCAGCGGCCACTTGTAAACGCTTTTTAATGGCGTCTTCGCCTGAATGGTCCATTGCGCTTGTCGGCTCATCCAGTAGTAAAATATTGGGATGGTTAATGAGCGCGCGTGCAATGCCTACCCCTTGTTTTTGACCGCCTGATAAAGTATCCCCGCGCTCACCAATGAGCATATCAAAGCCTTTGGGATGTGCATTGACAAATTCATCTATACCACCAATTTTTGCCGCGGCTAACACGGCCGCATCATCTGAATTGGGAGCAGCAATTGTGAGATTTTCACGCAAAGTACCGTAAAACAAATGTGTGTCTTGTTGCGCATAACCTATACAACGCCTTAATTCGGCTGGATCAACTTGGCGAATATCCACACCATCCATTAAAATCGCCCCAGAAATGGGTTGGTACAACCCGAGAATTAATTTTTCAATGGTGGTTTTTCCAGAGCCCATACGGCCCAACAATGCCACATGCTCACCGGCTTTAATTTTAAATGACACTTTGTTTAAAGCCGCTTGATCTGTGCCTGGGTAGTTAAAACTCACCTCTCTAAATTCAATATCACCATTAAAGGCAGGGCGTGATAAAAAGTTAGAGTTGGCTGGCCGCTCAACCTCGCGTGACATAATTTCATTAAGTGAAGTTAGCGCAGTTGCAGAATTGTGATACTGCGTGAGCAAGCCTGCCATTTGTGTAATAGGTACTAATGCCCGTGATGACAGCATAGTGCAAGCCACCAATCCTCCAGATGTTAAGTCGCCTTGCATGACCAAATACACCCCTAACAATACTAAAACCACTGTAATTAGTTGCAAAATACTGTTTGAGCCATTATTAATAGAGGATGATAGTAGTTTTAACTTACTGCCCACCTCTGTTAAAAAGCCTGCGCTACGTTCCCATTTCTTTTGCATAGTGCCTTCAATACCTAAGGCTTTAATGGTTTCTAAACTGACTAAACTCTCAATGAGAGTGGCGTTACGTAAAGCACTGGCGCGGTACATTGTTTCTGATAATTCATGCATTTTTGATTGCACACTAAGCGCGTAAATCAGCATGATTAAAGCGCCAATAATGACAGGAATAATCATTAACCATGAGATCCACGCCATCACTACAATAAAAATAATACCGAAAGGAATATCAATCAACGTTGTAATAGTAGCGGAAGTAATAAAATCGCGTACAGTTTCAAATGAACGCAAATTAGAAGCAAATGAGCCCACTGATGTAGGGCGTTTTTCTAGGCGAATTGCCAGTACTTTTTCCATGATGCTCGCGGTTAGTTTCACATCTACTTTTGCGCTTGCCCAATCTAAAAAATAGCCGCGCATGGTGCGTAAAATCAAATCGCCAGACACAATCAGTGATACACCTATCGCTAAAACCCATAATGTTTCTGTAGAACGATTAGGTAAAATTCGGTCATACACATTCATCGTAAATAATGGCATCGCCAGAGCAAAAATATTGACCATGCAGGCTGCCAACATTACATCGCGATACACCCGACTATTTTCAGCCAAAGTACCCCAAAACCAATGACGCAATTTCACTTGACCAACTTCTGGCGCGCGCTGATCAAACACATATTTTGCTTTTGCTACAATGCTATGCCCTGCATAAAGCAGCGCTAAATCTGCAACAGGCAATACCACTTCGGTATCGCCGAGCTCTGGATAAATGACACGCGCATTCTTTTTATCCGTATCAAACCCTGTAATCAAACAAGCGGCATTATCTTTTAACAATAAAATGGCAGGCAAAAACTCACCACGCAACTGCATAAATGATTTTTTGAAAATATTCACAGATAAGTTCGCACGTTCAGCGGCACGCTTTATCGTCAAAGGGGAAAGTTTTCCATCATCTAATGGCAAGCCAGCAATCAAAGCATTTTTAGAAATGATAACGCCATGCAATCGACAAATGATAACTAAACAATCTAGCAATGAATCAGTTTCATCTACAGTCTCACCTTTACGAGGCGTTTGTACTGGAGGAAATTCAGCTTGGGGTGTTGCAGTTAAAATAGCCTTGGACTCAGCATTGCCAGAGTTTGGCATATTAAGTTGTCGCACTTTATCACCAGTGCAATTTGGGTCACTAGCTTGCGAATTCTGTTGATGATTATCTTGAGATGGTGGGGTCAGATTATTCTTGTTCATATCTTTACCCGCAGAAAATATTTATTAATGTAACAATTTTTTTCAAATGTAACAATTCTAAATAAATCATAGCCGAAATTGTTGTACCAAGTTAATTGATATTAGGCCATATGATGCGCTTAAGTTTTTTAAATTAAAAGCTTAGATAAAGCGGTCATTTGGGCTTAGTTCAAAGTCAGTAATGGCTAATAAAATCGCCAATTACATAGACTTTATTCGACAAATACTAATACCAAGTTTAACGCTACCTATCCGATAGGCAAATTTATTACACAATATTGTGTGAGTTAAATTTTGTGAGATTAAATTCGACTTTACTTTAAATTCAGCACTTTTGGTCTTGCTAGTAAATCTAATGCTAATTTTTGCATTTCCCTGCCACGAACCCAGCTTAAAACGTTAGAATATGGCTTGGTTGTGTCTTCGTGGTGAAACGGATATCACCGGCCCCTCCTAAGGGTCAGTTTCAGGTTCGAGTCCTGACGGGGACACCAAT
>JACMMS010000020.1 GCA_014378915.1 Methylophilaceae bacterium | reverse complement strand
TTTATAAGCAAAGCCATGATACATATTCGCTACGACTTCTAGCTTCTCTAGCATCAAGTTTACGGCCTGTTCTTGCGTCTCAGCTGGATCACCCTTGCCACCAGCGTCTGAATAGAATGAAAGCGCTTGCTTTAAATCGGCTGCAATGCCTAAATAATCCACAACCAAACCACCAGGTTTATCTTTATACACGCGGTTCACACGTGCAATCGCCTGCATCAAGTTGTGGCCTTTCATCGGCTTGTCGATATACAGCGTATGCATGCTTGGTGCATCAAAACCTGTAAGCCACATATCCCGCACTATGACGAGTTTTAATTCATCGTCAGGGTCTTTCATGCGCTCAGCAAGATTGCGGCGTTGTTGCTTGGTGGTATGGTGTTTAGCCAGTTGTGGGCCATCGCTAGATGAAGCGGTCATCACCACCTTAATTACACCTTTACTTAAATCATCAGAATGCCACTCAGGTTTGAGTTTGATGATTTCTTTATATAAAGCAGCGGCAATACGGCGCGACATGCTCACTATCATGCCTTTACCTGCAAATACTTCTTGGCGTTGCTCAAAGTGTTTCACAATATCCTGGGCAATGTTTTGAATGCGCTTTTCACTACCGATTAAAGCTTCAATTTGCGTCCAGCGTGTTTTGGCTTTTTGTGTTTCGGTGAGTTCGTCTTGGTCGAGTTCTTCATCTAACTCTGCAACTAATTTTTTACCTTCGTCGGATAGCAGCACTTTAGCCAAGCGGCTCTCGTAATAAATGCGCACGGTTGCACCATCTTGTACGGCTTGGGCAATATCGTAAATATC
Organism: Methylophilaceae bacterium; assembly: GCA_014378915.1. Taxonomy (GTDB): domain Bacteria; phylum Pseudomonadota; class Gammaproteobacteria; order Burkholderiales; family Methylophilaceae; genus JACMMS01. Next base: position 7,334 of record JACMMS010000020.1, on the reverse strand, counting down.
TACATAGTTACCAAACACCGCAGGCGTATTGACATCGGTGCTTTCAATGGGCGTTCCTGTAAAGCCTAGGTAGGTGGCGTTAGGCAGTGCGTCGCGCATATATTTAGCAAAGCCATACACAATCCTTTGGCCGATGACTTCGCCAGCTTCGTTTTTCTCATCTACTGTTTTGGCTTTAAAGCCATATTGCGTGCGATGCGCTTCATCTGCAATCACTACAATATTTCTGCGCTCCGATAAGGTTTCATACACATTGCCTTCTTCAGGCTGAAACTTCTGTATGGTGGTAAAAATCACTCCACCAGAAGCGACTTTTAAAAGCTCTTTAAGCTGTTGCCGATCTTCTACCTGCTGGGTTCTTGGCGCAATAATTGGCTAGATGCCGCAAAGGTATCAAACAACTGATCATCTAAATCGTTACGGTCTGTAATCACCAAAATAGTTGGGTTATTCAAAGCTAAAACAATTTTGCCTGTGTAAAAGACCATGCTTAGCGATTTGCCACTGCCTTGCGTATGCCACACCACGCCAGCTTTGCGGTCACCGCGCGGTTGCGTGCGTACGTCACTTAAGCCGTAACTAGCTGGAGTTTGTGCAACGCCTGAAGCCTCTGCAGTTGCACGCAAGGTTGAAACTACTGCTGCATTCACTGCGTAATATTGATGATAAGCCGCCAACTTTTTAACAGTACTGATACTGATTTGACCTGTAACTGAATCTTCTTTGGAGAATTTTTCAAAAACAATAAAGTGGCGGATTAAATCTAAAAGCGTTGCTTTATTCAGCATGCCGTTAATCAGCGTTTCTAACTGACTGATCAGATGTGATGCCTCGGCTTTACCATCGGCACTTTTTCAAGCCATAAAGCGACTTAAGCCTGCCGAAATACTGCCTGCTTTAGCTTCTAAACCGTCCGAAACTACTACAAAGCCATTGTAAGTAAACAAGCTTGGAATGGCCTGTTTATAGGTTTCTAATTGTCTGTAAGCTGAATTAAGCGTGGTATTTTCATCAGCCGCATTTTTAAGCTCAATCACAACTAGTGGTAAGCCATTCACAAACAAAATAATGTCAGGGCGTTTGTTTTGGTTATTCTCAATAATGGTGAACTGGTTAGCCACCACAAATTCGTTATTGTCAGGGTTGGCAAAATCAACCAGCCAAACTAAATCACCACGGGTATTGCCGTCTTTTTGATAACTAACATTCACACCCTCAGTGAGTAAGCGATGAAAGGCTTCATTGTTAGCAAGTAACTCAGGTGAGCTAATACGCTGTATGTTTTTTATGGCTTCGTCTAATGCGGCAGCGGGCAGGGTAGGGTTGATGCGAGCCACGGCTTTGCACAATCGACTAAGTAACAAAACTTCTGCAAAGCTCTCACGTTCTGGATTTAGGCTATCAGGCGCAACATCAGGCGCGTAAATATAGTCAAAACCAAGCGCTTGCAAACGCTCAATGGCTAAGGTTTCAATAGCGGATTCTGTGAGTTTATGCATGTTTAATCTTTGTCTTTTTTTGTTACACCCGCAAGCTGATTAAAATAATCTGCTTCTGCCTGCTTCTCTTTTATCACACGCCTTGTTTCTGCAAACTTATCATATTCTAAATTCGCTTTGGCTTCAGCCTGCTTTTTACTCACGCGCCCAGCGTTATTTAACACGGCTCTATCGTTAAAGCGCAAAAAATCATCCAGCTTATCTGCCCAATCTTGCATAAACACCTGCTTACGCCTCGTGGCTTGATCTTCTGCAAAATCTAGCCACATGGTCACAATGCGGTTTAGCTCAGTTACTTCTGTTTCTGCTAAGTAATTTTTAGCAATCAGCACATCGGTTTTGCGCACTTCATCTTTTTGCCAAGTGTTTAAGCCCATATTTGGTTTTGCATGGTCTGCGCGGCTTGCAATCAACTCAGCCGCAGCCATCCCCGTGGCAGCAAAATGCAGCTTGTTTTGAATCACACTAAAAAACTGAGTGGTTTCAGCTAGAGTAGGCTCATAGTCTGCTGCCAATGCAAAAATCTCACGCACCCGTAAATACACGCGCCGCTCGCTTGCACGTATGTTACGCACGCGTTCAAGCATTTCAGCAAAATAATCTGGCACGACAGACTGACCAACAGGCGGATTTTTAAGCCGCTCATCATCCATCACAAAGCCCTTAATGATGAACTCTTTTAACTGCTGCGTAGCCCATATTCTAAAGCGGGTAGCAATCACACTTTTAACGCGGTAGCCAACGGAAATCACCATATCCAAATTGTAATGCGCAATATTCCGTTGTACTTCACGCTGGCCTTCTAAGCGAACTATTAAGAAATCCTTAATAGTTGCCGATTCCAGTAGCTCACCCTCATCCAGAATATTCTTGATATGAATATTGATATTAGCTACCGAGGTTTGAAACAACTCCGCCATTTGGCTTTGGGTCATCCAGAGGGTCTCATTTTCCAACCGCGTTTCCAGACGAATTTTTCCGTCCTCGCTTTGGTAAATAATCATTTCAGAAGCGCTTTTTGTCATTTTTATCGACTTTTAGAAATTATTTATCGTTTAATTGTAGGTTGGGCTGACTTCAGGAAGCCCAACACTCACCACACCAATCAACGCTCACCACCAGCCTCAATATTCACAATACTATCACCCCAATTCGCTGGCAATAACCCTCGCTCAACATATTGACGAAACGTTGAAAACGGCCAATCTCTTACAAGGCTCACATACCCATGTTTCACAGGGTTGTAATGAATATAATCCACATGCCGTTAAAAATCGTTTTCATCTCTAATGCAATGCTCCCAATAACGGCGTTGCCAAATACCACGCTCACGTTTTGCTAGACGGCTGGCGCGTATCGTTTCAGTTTTAGGCAAACGGCGCGAAAACCCAGCCTTAATCAAACTCCACCGCATAGGATAATCCACATCATCGTGCGGCAAACGCCAAATCGCATGCAAATGTTCTGGCAGTACCACCATCGCCTCAATCACAAACGGGCGCGCCTTCTTTACCTCTTGCATCACCTCGCGCAATATATCAATATGGCGCGTGAGTAAATCGGCTTTTCTATCCGCCAAATTCACAGTAAAAAAATAAGTGCCACCCGCCACATCCGCTCGTCGATAAAGCAAAATATTATCCTCAAATTTTATTCGTTTTGTAGTTTTGTAGGTTGGGCTAAGGTACGAAGCCCAACGGTCAACGTACGTTACATATTATGTTGGGCTTATTCAGCCCAACCTACGAGCTGATGAGGGTTTCGGTTTCTGATTCAGTTAATTTATTCATCACTAATCCGCTCCTAACCAATCACGCAACTTTTTGTTGTATTTTAGGTCAATTGTTAAAGTAAATTATAGGCATGCCGATATGGAAATATTGCTTTTCAAATCTTAATGCACTATAGTTCGCTCTGTCTCATCTGCCATGTGTAGAAGGAGCATTCGAAGCCGCGTCAGTTCTACTGGGGCGGCTTCAGCCTTTCTGCTTCCAGTAACTATCTCTTTCTTTAATAAAAGTTTTTGCTCGGTGTGACTCAGGGCAATATGCAGACTTAAGCAAGTAATAGCCATTACGTGCAGCAAGAATCACAACAAAATTTTCAGCTTCATGCCAAATCACCACGTGCGTATTTGCACCGCGTTTATTTTCCCACCAAGTAATATCTGCATCAGCTTCAATATTGGCAATTAAATATGCAATCCAAGTTATACGTTCACAACGTCTTAAATCAGGTAGCCTATCATCTTCTGAATCACCTTCAGAAATAACATGCCAGAAACCAAAATGCTTGCCATTGGTAGCAGGAACATACTTACATCTTATAGCTAAAGCTTGAAAAGTTAAGTTGGCATTTGCAATCTTATCCACATAAACTTGGTATATTGAATCAGCATAATCAGCCCACTCACCTTGCAATGGCATTAAATCCGGTAACGCCATTAATCAATCTCTCTAATGAAAATTTGCGGCTGCCAGACCAGTAAATTAAACTTATCTTCTCTATACCAAGTATTTTGTAGTAACGAATAACCCGAGCGTAGTTTAATTTTTTCACCCAATACATGCTTAGCGTGGCTGGTTTTTAAATCTCTGTGTAAATATGACAATGCACCAATCAGCAAATCTGCCAATTGAATTAACTCTGACTCATGCGACCTGATTTGTTGAATGCGCTGAATGCTCTTTCTATCAAAGTCATATTGGCTGTTACATAAACAATTATGCAAGCCTTTCACCATATCTTGGCTTTGTGTGTCCTTAATATCGAGATAAATTGAATACTGATTATTTGGAGCAAAAATTACTTTTAGTAATGTGAAAAACATTTTGTAGTAAAAATCATCATGGTCTTGCCCAAACTGCACATGATTCAGCAATGATTTATCTGGTACTACCACACCTCTAAAATGCAATTCGGGCGTATCAAAAAACAAATCAATCAACGCCTCATAAAACGGCAATTTAGCAGGTGAAACCTTAGTCCATTTAATTTCAAATTGGCGAGACAGCCCATGAAGAGTTTTTAGTGTTCTAATTTGTTCAGCAATCCGCTTTACTTTTGTTTTATCACACCAAATCGCTCCCAAACTCATGGCTTTAATATGGTCGTTCTCAAGGTGGCAAGACTCATCACAATAAATATTGATTAAGCTCATTCAAACGTTCCTTCTATTTCTACTCGCACCTCACCGCTCATCAACTTGGGGAGCAAGTTATCGCTGAGATTTTCTAGGGTTTTGATTTGCTTTCGGTTTAATTCAATCTTTGAAAAATAACTCTCAAAAATATTATGAAATTTCTGAATTAATTCATTGGGAGGTGTTTGAATCTTAATTTCGTAAAAAACGCCTTTTTGGAAAAATTCTCTTGCGCTTCCTGATGCGCCGTTTAACGCATTATTGATGATGTAACGCATTGCAAAATTTAGATAGTGCTGGAAAATGGTTTTATGAGACCTAAAACACCACATGTTCTGATTTTGTAAAGATGGTATTACGTCATTTGTAACAATCGCAAAGTTGCCTAAACTTGCACCGACCATTACTAATAAAAAGTCATTGCGTCTCAAATAAAACTTTTCAAAACTCTTTGCAAGTTCTTCTGAAACATATACAAGGCTATTAAACTCAATCCAATGATTATTAAAATTCATTGTTCTAATGATTTTTTGACCTGTTTCTCTGTAAGTTTCGCTTTGAAACGCATAACCATTATTTATTGAGCAGACATCTCTTAATGGTACTTCCTCCCAATCTTCCTGCGCTTCTTCTACAAACCACTGCCTAAAAAGCGTTTCGGCCATGTGTTCAAGGGTGGTGTTTTGGCGGTGAAGCAGGTCTATTTTGTCATCCAAACTGCTGAGGACTGAGGCGATGGCTTTTTGTTCTTCGACATCTGGAATGTAAACAGAAATTTTCTTTAATGTATCTTGGCTCAAATTGATTATTGAAGTATCTGCTGCAATATTTACAAAGTGCTCCTTGTAGAACTTTGTGCGCAATAGATAGCTTAAAAAAGGACTGTATACTCTAGAGCTTGTACATCTGAAACGAATGATAAAACCACTAAATATAAACTTTCTTTCTGGCAAGTTTTTAACCATTGCAACTTGACCAGTACCTTCAAGAGTTACAGAAGACCTAGCAAAGAGTAAATCATTATTTCTTAATTCATATTCGTCAATTTTTTTTATAGTTTCAGTTTTAACCTCATCTAAATTTTCTAATTCAGCATAACGCCCTTTATAGAGGTGTTTAACATTTACGACTGGATAACCAAAACCAAATGCCTGTGCATTAAAGTTAGCCCCATTTTTAAATTCACCAATTTCATCAAGTTTGTATTCTCTCCAAGTGGCAGGCACCTTAGAAATAATTTCTGTTTCTTGCCACTCATTCACAGCTTCACCCTCGCCAAGTTCTCTGCAATGGCTTTATTAAGTTTTTCTTCCTCAACCAACTGCGCTTCAAATTCTGCTTTTAAGCCATTAAAGCGCTCGGCAAAGTTAAAGTCATCTTCATCATCGGGCAGGCCTACATAACGGCCTGGGGTGAGTACGTAATCTAGCTCTTTTACACGCTCTAGGCTCACCGATGCGCAAAAGCCTGCGATGTCTTGGTATGAGCCATCTGTATTGCGCCAGTTATGGTAGGTGTCAGTGATTTGTTTAATGTCTTTATGGCTCAGCTCTTTGGTGCGGCGGTTGATAAGGTGGCCTAGGTTGCGCGCATCAATAAACAAAATCTCGTTACTGCGGTTTCTAAACTTGCCGTTTGTTCGGTTGCGGCTCATAAACCATAAAGCAGCGGGGATTTGCGTATTGAGGAATAGTTTGGCTGGCAGGTTGACGATGCAATCAATCACGTTGCCTTGCTCAATCAGCGCTTTGCGCATTTCGCCCTCTCCCGAAGTTTTGCTGGTGAGCGCTCCTTTAGCTAGCACTACACCTGCTTGGCCTTGTGGCGAAAGGTGGTAGATAAAGTGTTGCAGCCAAGCAAAGTTGGCATTGCCTGCGGGCGGCACGCCATATTGCCAGCGGCCATCGGTGCGTAGTAGCTCACCAGACCAATCGCTGACGTTAAAAGGTGGGTTGGCAATAATGTAATCGGCTTTTACATCTTTATGCGCGTCATTTAAAAAGCTGCCCTCGTTGTTCCATTTCACTTGGCTGGCTTCAATGCCGCGAATGGCAAGGTTCATTTTAGCCAAGCGCCAAGTGGTCTGGTTGCTCTCTTGCCCATAGATGGAAATATCATTCACGCGGCCCTGATGGTCCGCCACAAACTTTTCTGATTGCACAAACATACCACCACTGCCACAGCATGGGTCAAACACGCGGCCTTGGTAAGGCTCTAGCATTTCAACTAATAATTCCACCACAGAGCGAGGCGTATAGAACTGCCCACCTTGTTTGCCTTCAGCCAATGCAAACTCACCTAAAAAGTATTCAAACACATGGCCGAGCACATCGGCACTGCGCGATTTAGCATCGCCCAAGGCAATGTTGCCGACTAAATCAATCAGTTGCCCAAGGCTGGCGGGGTCTAAGTTATAGCGTGCGAATACTTTTGGTAATACGCCTTTTAGTGATGGGTTTTCTTTTTCAATAGCATCCATGGCGGCATCTACCATTTTGCCAATTTCCGGCTGGCGTGCATTGGCTTGCAAATAAGACCAACGCGCATCTTGAGGCACAAAGAATACATTCTCAGCTGAGTATTCATCTTTGTCTTCAGGATCTGCACCGACGTATTCGCCTTCGCCAGCTTGTAGCTTAGCAAAGTGTTGCTCGAAAGAATCCGAAATGTATTTGAGAAAGATTAAGCCTAAA
>JACMMS010000019.1 GCA_014378915.1 Methylophilaceae bacterium | reverse complement strand
TCTCAACCGTGGTGTAGCGATTCAACGGGATTTGCAGACTAGGTAGGATGGTTGCGTTTAACGGCAGGTAATTTGGCTTAAGTCGCCCTATTGTTGGCAGAAATGCGCTAAATAACGACGGTATTAAGAGAATACGACTCAGGAATGAGTACATTTAAATTTTAAAAATGGAAGCCGACCAAAGCGCGATGTTTAACTGGTTCGTGCAAAGGTCTCGATTAGTATTTGGGGAGCTATACAAACCAACTTTTTCGCTTCCAATTGACCTAGCTTGGACTGATGGGTAATAAGTAATACCTGAGGTATCAACTTCGATTAGAAGTTTGGTGCAAATAGACTCTTTAGCAAAACATGCTAGGCTAGGAAAGTAGAACAGAGAAAACAAAGTTGCTCGAAACATTATGCATCTGACCCATTAATATTACTCATGGTATTGCGTACTAAAATTGCGTACTGCAGAGATCATGGCTGCGGCATTTTCAGGTGGTGTCCACTGTGTGATGCCGTGACCTAAATTAAATACGTGACCGTTGCCATGTCCATAGCTGCCTAAAATACTCGCCACTTCTTTTTCTATGGCTTCTGTTGTGCTCAGTAAAATTGCGGGGTCTAAATTTCCCTGTAAAGCCACTTTATCACCAACACGCTTGCGTGCTTGGCCAATGTCGATAGTCCAATCTAAGCCTATTGCATCTGCGCCAATTTCAGCTTGTGCCTCCAGCCATAGCGCGCCACCTTTGGTAAATGCTACGCGTGGCACTATTCTGCCATCAGCTTCACGTGTTAAACCATTAATGATTTTTTGCATGTACGGCAATGAAAACTCTAGGTAAGCTTTATGTGATAATGCGCCACCCCATGAATCAAATATCATCACCGCTTGTGCGCCAGCAGCGATTTGTGCATTAAGGTATTGCATCACCGTTTGTGCGGTGACTTCTAAAATATGGTGCAGTAAATCTGGGCGAGCATAGGCCATTTTTTTAATGGTTAAAAAATCTGTACCTCCTTTGCCTTCTACCATATAGGTAGCCAGTGTCCACGGGCTACCTGCAAAACCAATTAAAGGCACACGACCATTAACGGCTGTTCGGATGCTGCTTACTGCATCAAACACATACTGCAACTCTGCCATATCAGGTACGTGTAGTTTTTTAATGTCAGCCTCTTCACGCAGGGTTCGATCAAATTTTGGGCCTTCACCTTCTTCAAAATAGAGGCCTAGGCCCATGGCGTCTGGTACGGTGAGTATGTCTGAAAAAAGGATAGACGCATCTAGTAGTGGGTAACGGTCTAAAGGCTGTAAGGTCACTTCTGTAGCAAAGCTCGGATTTTTGCATAATTGCAAAAAGCTACCCGCTGTTTTACGGCTCTCACGATATTCTGGCAAATAACGTCCTGCTTGGCGCATCATCCATACCGGTGTGTAAGGCGTTGGTTCACGCATCAGTGCGCGAAGAAATGTATCGTTTTGAAGTTGTGCCATAAAATCGTTATCCAAAAAATTGGGGATACATGATTGCTGATGTATCCCCGTAACTCTGCTGCTGTTAGGCTTAATGCTAAAATTTAGCGCGGTAAAGTAGATGACCCCATTAAAAATTCATCCACTGCTTTAGCTGCTTGTCGACCTTCACGTATCGCCCACACGACCAATGATTGACCACGGCGTACATCACCCGCTGCAAACACTTTAGCTTTGCTGGTTTGATAGCTTTGCGTGCCTTCTGTATCGGCTTTAGCATTACCGCGACCATCTTTTTCTACGCCAAATGCCTCTAGTAATTTTTGTACTGGGCTTATAAAACCCATTGCGAGTAGCACTAAATCTGCTTCTATAGTAAATTCAGTACCCGCAACTTCTGTCATTTTGCCGTCTTTCCACTCAATTTTTGCGCCTTTTAAGTGGGTGACTTTACCGTTTTCACCGACTAACTCTTTGGTGGTAATTGACCAATCACGGTGGGCACCTTCTTCATGCGAGCTTGATGTGCGCATTTTGAGCGGCCAATTTGGCCATACCAGATTTTTGTCTTCTTTTTCTGGTGGTTGAGGCATTAACTCAAATTGCGTAATGCTTAATGCACCATGACGGTTTGATGTGCCTACGCAGTCAGAACCAGTATCGCCGCCGCCAATGACTACAACATGCTTATTAGTCGCCATAACTTGATTTGCAATCGTATCACCAGCCACTACTTTATTTTGTGGTGTTAAAAAATCCATGGCATACATCACGCCTTCTAATTCGCGGCCTTTAGCGGGTAAGTCACGCGGTGTTTCTGCACCAGCAGTCAAAATCACGGCATCAAATTCTTTGAGTAAATCATCTGCATTTACGCTATTTAATCCAGAGCCACCAACATTTTGATTCACACGGAACTCAACGCCTTCGGCTTCCATCTGGGCTACACGGCGGTCAATATGCGATTTTTCCATTTTGAAATCAGGAATGCCGTAGCGCAACAACCCGCCAATACGGTCATTTTTTTCAAGTAATACCACAGTGTGACCTACGCGTGCTAATTGTTGCGCTGCCGCCATACCAGCAGGACCAGAACCGACAATCGTTACTTTTTTACCTGTTTTAACTTCAGGAATTTGCGGTGTCACCCAATCGTTTTCCCATGCTTTATCAATAATCGCATGCTCAATTGATTTAATGCCCACAGCATCATTGTTGATGTTAAGCGTGCAGGCCGCTTCACATGGTGCAGGGCAAATACGGCCAGTAAATTCAGGAAAGTTATTGGTTGAATGCAATACATCAATTGCGTTGCGCCAATCTTGGCTATACACCAAGTCATTAAAATCAGGAATGATATTGTTAACTGGGCAACCACTCATGCAGAAAGGAATACCACAATCCATACAGCGCGCACCTTGTTTTTTGGCTGCGTCGTCAGTTAAATGTAATACAAATTCTTTATAGTTTTGTAAGCGGTCTTTTACAGGCAGATTAGCCTCTGAAAGACGTTCAAATTCCATAAATCCTGTTACTTTACCCATACTAATAAGCCCTTAACCGTATTTAATTTTGCATTGTTCATAGTATTTTTTTAGCCAGCCGTTATTTAGCCAGCTTTAAGCTGCAACCAGTGCTTTATCTTCAGCCATTTCAATTAATGCACGTTTGTATTCGTTTGGCATCACTTTGACAAACTTAGTTCTGTAGTTTGCCCAATCTGCCAACATAGCACTTGCACGGACACTACCAGTATATTTGGCGTGATTTTGAATCAATGTTTTTAATGTTACTTCATCTGGCTGGTCTAAATGATGTATTTTACCTAGGCTTGCATCCTCGCTTTCCACTTTTTCAAGCGCGACCATGCTCATATTGCATCTTTTAGCAAATAGGCCATCTTCGTCATACACATATGCCACGCCGCCGCTCATACCTGCCGCAAAGTTTTGACCTGTGATACCAAGTACCACAACAGTGCCGCCTGTCATGTATTCGCAACCATGGTTGCCAACGCCTTCAACTACCGCATATGCACCTGAGTTACGTACGCAGAAGCGCTCACCTGCCACACCACGGAAATAGCTTTCACCTGTGGTTGCACCGTACATAACTGTATTGCCGATGATAATATTTTCATGCGCAATGCCACGGAAAGCGACTGGTGGTTTAATCACGATGCGACCACCACATAAGCCTTTGCCCACGTAATCGTTACCTTCACCAGTAAGCTCTAGCGTAATACCTTTAGCTAAAAATGCAGCAAAACTTTGTCCTGCCGTGCCAGTGAGCTTAACGTTAATGGTGTTATCTGGTAAGCCATTACTGCCATAGCGCACTGCGACCTGATTAGACAACATCGTGCCTACCGTACGGTTAATATTGGTAATGGCAGATTCAATATTCACAACTTCAGCATTTTCTAATGCTGGTTTTGCTAGTTCAATTAATTTATTGTCTAGTGCCTTTACCAAATCATGGTCTTGCACCGCGTTGTTTTTACGTGAGACGCTAGCATCCATTTCTGGCTGGTGGAAAATACGACTGAAATCTAAACCCTGAATTTTCCAATGATTAATGCCAGCTTGCATATCCAATAAGTCTGGGCGGCCTATTAAATCTTCAAATTTAGCAATACCCATGCTCGCCATAAGTTCGCGCACTTCTTCCGCGACGAAGAAGAAATAATTCACCACATGCTCAGGCTGACCTGTAAATTTCTTGCGTAATTCTGGGTCTTGCGTAGCAACGCCAACAGGGCAGGTATTAAGATGACATTTCCGCATCATGATGCAGCCCTCAACCACTAACGGGGCCGTTGCAAAGCCGAACTCATCAGCACCTAATAACGCACCAATCAGCACATCACGACCCGTTTTCATTTGGCCGTCAACTTGCAAGACAATACGACCACGTAATTGGTTAAGCACTAAAGTTTGCTGAGTCTCAGCTAAGCCTAATTCCCACGGCGTACCAGCATGTTTGACCGATGAAATGGGCGATGCGCCCGTCCCGCCATCATGACCAGCCACTACAATATGGTCTGACTTCGCTTTTGCTACACCTGCAGCAACGGTACCAATACCAGTTTCTGATACAAGTTTGACGGAAATTGATGCAAGTGGATTCGCATTTTTTAAATCATGAATCAGTTGCGCTAAATCTTCAATCGAATAAATATCATGATGCGGCGGCGGCGATATTAAACCTACGCCTGGCACTGAAAAACGTAGCTTCGCAATGTACGGGCTTACTTTATGGCCAGGTAGCTGGCCACCTTCACCTGGTTTAGCGCCTTGTGAGACTTTAATTTGAATTTGATCAGCGGCACTCAAATACTCAGCTGTAACACCAAAACGTCCAGAAGCCACTTGTTTAATGCGTGAGCGCATGGAATCGCCCGCTTTTAGCGGAATATCACTTTCGATATTAGCAATGCCAATCACATTCGCCATGCTGGTATCTTTTGTTACCGCGATAAAGCGTTTTGCATCTTCACCACCTTCACCAGTGTTAGATTTACCACCGATGCGGTTCATGGCAATGGCTAAAGTTGCGTGAGCTTCCGTAGAAATAGAGCCGAGTGACATAGCGCCTGTAGCAAAACGTTTAACAATTTCTTTTGCTGACTCAACTGAATCCAATGGAATTGGCGTGCCAGCTGGTTTGATTTCAAACAAACCACGTAAAGTCATATGGCGACGTGTTTGGTCGTTAATGAGTTTTGCGTACTCTTTATAGGTGCTTGCAGAGTTCGTGCGTGTTGCATGTTGCAATTTTGCGATTGAATCTGGCGTCCACATATGTTCTTCACCACGTACACGATAAGCATAATCACCGCCAGCATCTAGCATGTTGGCTAACACAGGGTCATTACCAAAAGCGGCGTTGTGTAAGCGCAAGGTTTCTTCTGCCACTTCACTCAAGCCAATACCTTCAATATTGGTGGCTGTGCCAGTAAAATATTGGTCAACAAATGCTGTATTTAAGCCAATGGCTTCAAAAATTTGACCACCACAGTAGGATTGATAAGTAGACACGCCCATTTTTGACATCACTTTATACAAGCCTTTGCCAATGGCCTTTACGAATTTTTTGTTAGCTTCTTTTGTGTTGCCTAGCTTAGTGTCTAAGGCCACCATATTGGCGATGGTTTCAAACGTTAGCCACGGGCAAACTGCTTCAGCACCGTAGCCAGCTAGTAATGCAAAATGGTGTACCTCACGGGCTGAACCTGTATCTATCACCAAGCCAGTATTAGTGCGCAAGCCTACTTTTACTAAATACTCATGGGTTGCTGAGCATGCAAGTAAGGCTGGCACAGCAATTCTGTGCTCTCCAATTGCGCGGTCAGATAAAATCAATACGTTAAAGCCAGCATGTACCGCTTTTTCGGCGGCAACTGTAATAGCGGCAACGGCATTATCCATACCAGCCTTGCCTAGTTTCGCATCGTAAGTAATATCCAATACTAACGATTTATAAGACCCTTGCGTGAGGCTATCAATAGCTTTTAACTGCGCTAACTCCTCTAGAGTTAACACTGGTTGGCTGGACTCCAAACGTAATGGAGGGTTTGTTTCATCAATGCCCAGCAAGTTTGGTTTTGGACCAATAAAAGTGACTAAGGACATCACCAACTCTTCACGAATTGGATCGATGGGTGGATTAGTTACTTGAGCGAATAACTGTTTGAAATAACTGTAAAGTAATTTCGGTTTGTTTGACAAAATAGGCAACGCGCTATCATTACCCATAGAGCCCGCACCTTCTTCGCCATTAGCAACCATAGGCTGTAAGATAAATTTAATATCTTCTTGTGTATAACCAAAGGCTTGCTGTGTGTCTAGCAGTGATTCACTCATTTCGAGTTTGTCATCAACCAGTGGTAAATCACCTAAAAAATACCGTGATTTTTCAATCCACTGTTTATATGGTTTAGCCGTTGCGAGCTGTTTTTTTACTTCTGCATCGTCAATAATACGACCTTGTTCCGTGTCGATTAACAACATTTTACCTGGCTCTAAACGCCATTTTTTGATGATTTTTTCTTGTGGGAATGTTAGCACCCCCATTTCAGATGCCATCATTACTAAGTCATCGTCTGTGACTAAATAACGTGCTGGACGCAGGCCGTTACGGTCTAACGTTGCACCAATCATGCGGCCATCGGTAAATGCTACCGCAGCTGGGCCATCCCATGGTTCCATTAACGCTGCATGATATTCGTAAAAAGCACGGCGCTCTTCATCCATTAATGAGTTGCCAGACCAAGCTTCTGGAATCAACATCATCATTGCGTGTGGTAGTGAGTAACCGCCAGCGACTAGCAATTCTAAACAGTTATCAAAACAAGCTGAGTCTGATTGACCTTCGGTAATGAGCGGCCAAAGTTTTTCTAAGTCATCACCAATTAAAGCAGAGCGCATCGCTTCATGACGAGCTGCCATCCAGTTGACATTCCCAACAACGGTATTGATTTCACCATTGTGCGCAATCATGCGGAACGGATGCGCCAAATCCCAAGCTGGAAAAGTGTTGGTTGAGAAGCGTTGATGCACTAATGCTAGTGCAGAAACCATGGTTTCATCGACTAAATCAGTATAGTAAATACCTACTTCGGCGGCCAGCAACATCCCCTTGTAGACAAGGGTGCGACTTGATAGAGAGGGTATATAGAAAGTTGCTTTATCGGTAATTTTTAGTGCACGCACTGTGTGCTCAATACGTTTACGGATAACAAAACATTTACGCTCAAATACGGTTTGATCTGCGGCTGAGCTACCAATAATGACTTGACGCATCACAGGTTCAACATCACGTGCAGCATCTGCAATATTGCTGTTATCACGTGGTACATCACGCCAGCCGAGTAAAGTTTGGTTTTCTTCAGCGATTATTTTGGTAATAACTACTTCGCAATCTGCACGACTTTTAGCATCTTGCGGTAAAAAAACCGTGCCACATGCGTAATTGCCAACATTTGGCAGTGAGATGTTAAGTTTTTTAGCTTCTTTGCGTATAAATGAATCCGGCATTTGGATGAGCATGCCAGCGCCATCGCCTAATTTTGGATCATAGCCAGTCGCGCCACGGTGCGTTAAATTCTTTAAAATTTGTAGCCCTTGCGCCACAATGCTGTGACTTTTTATGCCCTTAATGTGCGCAACAAAGCCCACGCCACAAGAATCTCGCTCGTTAGTCGGGTTATATAAGCCTTGTTTATTTGGAATTTGGTTTACTGACATATTCTTTGCCTAACATTAATCAAAACGGTGTCGGCTTCAACACAGCCTAAACATTTAGCGGAACCTTTAATATTACCGTTAAACTCGCGCAAGTTCAATCGTCTAGGCTGAAATTCAAGTGAATTTTTAAGCAAAATGCATCTAGAAAATTTAATTTATCCAGCCAAAAACCTGCTTGAATTCAAATCATAAATCTACAAAAAACTAATTTCATCACTAACTTGTTGACATTATTAATGAGAATAATTATTTTTTAAAAAAATGACATGAAATCTTACAATTACTTAATGAGTCTTCAATGCGACCAGCTAAGTTAAGCAAAGAGCACAATATTAAAGCTTTAAGCACCAAAATAGAACCACACACGAGTATAAGCAAAGCCAATGCCAGTAGCTGAGAAAAGGTTGAATTAACAAGCGCTATGGGCTTACGCATGATTTACTGCGGAGATAGCAAAGTGGTAGAACTGGAAATTGGCGCAGTGTCTTTCCGTTTACGCTCAGACGTGGTGCAACGAATGGATAATATAATGATGAAAGCCAGCTTGAATTCAGATTTGATTGCGGACTTACCAGCCAAAAATCAAACGGTTTCGGAAGCACGAATGATTCACTGCTGACTCTGTAGCGTGGTTCATTAGTAGGATGTAGAGGCCAAGTTCTAAGATAAACCTTTACATTCATTGTGCAGCAAACTACATGCTAGCTACTTTAGCAAAAGCTAGCTTGGCCGCTGTAATCGTTTGCGCAATATCCTCATCGCTATGAGCAATTGATAAAAAACCTGCTTCAAATGCAGATGGCCCTAAGTAAATGCCAGCATCTAGCATAGCGTGGAAAAACACATTAAACGCTGCTTTGTTAGATTGCATCATCTCGGCAAAGCTGGTTGGGCAGTACTCACTAAAGTATAGGCCAAACATACCTCCCACATTTTGAGCGCTAAACTTAACACCAGCTTCATTTGCTGCCTGCACTAAACCATCTACCAGTTTTTTGGTTTGTTGGCCAAGTTTTGTATGGAAGTCTGGCACTTGAATCAACTCTAAAGTTTTTAAACCCGCAGTGACGGCGACTGGATTGCCAGAAAGCGTACCTGCTTGATAAACCTTTCCTACTGGTGCAAGCGATTGCATAATATCTTTACGACCCCCAAAAGCGCCTACTGGCAAGCCACCACCAATGACTTTGCCAAGTGTGGTCATGTCTGGTTTGATGTTATATAAAGCTTGGGCGCCTCCTAGGTGAACGCGGAAGCCTGTCATTACTTCATCAAATATTAATACAGTACTATGTTGGGTGCAAAGTGCGCGTAAGCTTTGCAAAAACGCCATGGTTGGTACGATTAAATTCATATTGCCAACGACCGGTTCAATAATCACACAGGCAATTTCATTACCAATTTTTGCAAATAAGTCTTGTAATTGTTGAGTATTATTGTACTCAAGCGTGAGTGTGTGCGCTGCGACACTCGCTGGTACACCGCCGGAATCAGGTTCACCAAATGTGAGTAAGCCAGAGCCGGCTTTAACTAATAAACCATCAGAATGCCCATGATAACAACCTTCAAATTTCACGATTTTATCGCGCCCAGTGAAGCCACGTGAGACGCGAATAGCACTCATCGTCGCCTCTGTGCCGCTGCTAACTAATCGTACTTGCTCCATGCTGGGTACTAGCTTGTTAATCAACGCTGCCATTTCTAGTTCTAAGCCCGTAGGTGCGCCAAATGATAGGCTGTTCTCAGCCACCTCTTGTACCGCTTTAATCACTTGTGGGTGGGCATGGCCTAAAATCATGGGGCCCCAAGAGTTGATGTAGTCGATATATTCTTTACCATCTACATCCCATAACCTGGAGCCTAAGCCTTTTTTGAAAAATATGGGCGTGCCGCCAACTGAGCGAAACGCGCGTACAGGTGAATTAACGCCACCTGGAATGAGTCGTTGAGATTGTTCAAATAGCTGCTGATTTTTGGATGTCGTCATGATCTATTAAGTAAAAGTATTAAACCTTATAAAATAATTGTGTGTATTGCTGAGCCGAATTTGTAATATCCGGCGAACTAAATAATGCATTGATCACCGCAATTGCATCTGCTCCTGCATCAATCACCGATTGTGCGTTGTTAAGTGTGATGCCGCCAATAGCGACTACTGGCAAAGCTAATTCTTTTTTAGCTTGAGACAATAAACTTAAAGGTGCATGTAGCGCTGCAGGCTTTGTGCTGGAAGCAAAGCACGCACCAAACGCTACATAGCTAGCACCTGCTGATTGGGCAGTTTTAGCTAAATCTAACTGGTTGTAGCAGGAGGCACCAATGATTTTATTGATGCCCAGTAGTTTGCGCGCCGTAGTAATTTCACCATCACTAGCACCTAAATGTACACCATCCGCATCAATCGACTGACATAAATTCACATCATCATTAATAATTAATAAGGCATTGTAACGACGACAAAGTTTTAGTAATTCAGAAGCTTGCTTACATTTTAAAACATGACTGCCGAATTTGTTTCGGTATTGCAATAAACGCACGCCACCCCATAATGCTGCCTCAACTTGTAAACTAAGTTGTATAGAGTCATCAAGATCAGGTGTTATTGCATATAAACCGTTAATGCTAGTGCTGGCTAGATTGTGGCTTATCGCCATTTATCTCTCCACTTCGCTCAACATCATCGCGATTATTGCCATCTTTTTCGTCACTTTCATCCTCACGTGCCCAAAAAAAGCGGTCTGGAATAAACTGACCCATGCCAGGCCTGAAAGCATTTTTAAGGGTTTTCCACGTGTACTCTTGTGCTTCTTGAATAGCTTCCTCCATGTTTAAACCATGAGCCAGGCAAGCAGCAATGGCAGAGGTGAGCGTGCAACCGGAGCCGTGATAGTTACCTGATAAGCGCTCCCAATGGTAGGCTTTAATCAAACCAGTGGTGTTGTCCACACCGCCATAAAGCGAGTTGACGACTTCTAAGCTACGTTCGTGTGTCCCAGTAATCAACACATATTCTGAGCCCATTTTGAGCAAACGCTGAGCGCATTCATTGAGTGAGCTATTTTGAATTTCATCATCCACATTCACATAAGCTAAACGTCGTGCCTCTAAACTATTAGGTGTAATCAGCGTGGCTTGAGGGAATAGCAATTCAGTCATCGCTTCCATCATTTCCTCATTGGCGAGTTCATCACCACGACCAGAAGATAAAATAGGGTCAATCAGCAATGGCACATCAGGGTAATCTGCCATGATTTCTGCAATCACTGCGATATTCTCTACGCTGCCTAAAATGCCTAATTTGAATGCAGCTACTTGTACATCTTCTAAAATTGTTCGCGCTTGATCGTCTATCCAATCCGCGTCAAATGCCATTACACTATCAACACCCACGGTGTCTTGCACGGTTATCGCTGTGACAACGGATAGAGGGTGGCAGCCAATACTCGCTAAAGCTAAAATATCAGCTTGTAAACCTGCACCGCCGCTGGGGTCGGTTGCGGCAAAAGTCATTACGCATGGTGGGGTTTTAGTCATCGTGCAAATCAATTCGTTGAATAAACTAAATTATAGTTTATTGCGGCTTAACACTTTGGAGTATTTTGCAAAAAATTAGTCCAATTTTCTGCCCAGCCATGTTTATGATCAGCATGCTTAACATTGACGATTACGGCACAATTACTACTTTGCAGCGCTATAAAACTTGCTGAAATGCTGGGAGATACACGTTGATCATCATCAACAATAAAATGTATTTGTGGGATATATTGAAGATTTTTTGCCATATTGATTGGATTAAGTGACTCTGGCATGACACTGATGTGAAGAGCTTGATTGAGCAACTCAGTATTGAGATTGCGAGCCAGTGTGCGGATACTTGCAACATCACAGGTTTTTAAACATCGATGGGAAGTCAACAGCTCAGCTACAGTAGCACCACCTGAATAGCCAATAAGGTGAATATAGGGCGAGCTGGTATTTAGCTGGAGAGTATTTAACTGCCAATTATTTAATTGAATAGTAAAATAATTAACCGCTTCATTCATGCTATCAATCACTTCTTGGGAAAAGCGTTTATTTGACCAATAAATGCTGTTACATGTTGAGGTTTCAATGTGAGGAAATTGGAATGGACGCGCAATGTACACTACATTTTCTGCAGGATCTAAGCCAGCAAGCTATAGCGCAAGTGCCAGTTTTGGCGTTGGTCAGTAGAGAGTTGGTGGTTACTTATCCATGCAAAGCCATCGCCTTCAATGTAAATATAAATAGGTTTATTGGGGCTACTAATGCGGCTACAGGTGTTGAGTGTAAACTGCCCAGTCACTATGAATTTTTGTGTAAGATGCGCTTGCTGAGCGATATTATTAGCATGCACCAACGGATTTTCTACCATACATTCAGTGAGTAGCAGCATGATTACAGTAGACAAAATATTGTGTAAATTCATGAATTTATCTGCTAAAGGATAAAAAATGGGGATGCTACCACCCCAAGATTATTGCACTTAATATCAATACATCAATTAAAAACCAAACCTTGCTTGTGCTCTGCCACTTTGACTTAAATACTGATCTTTAATTTCTGCATCATAACTAACAGAAAATGTTTGTGTCGCCGCTTTATTACTTAAATTTAGACTGGCGCCTAAATTAAATGCATTACGGTCTACATTCATACCTTTGGTATTAAACGCGCTGCCGCCACTATTAAAGCTGGCATTGATGTCTTGTCTTGTATCCGCAAGTTCATACATCCACATGGCATGACCTTCTAATTGTGTTTTGAAAGTGCTGGGGCCTAAATTAAACAAAGCTTTGTCACCTAAACCATTTCGTACAGAATCAGTATTATCGTTGCTGATTTTCAATGCGCTACCACCGTTGCTGTGCTCTTCGTAACCATCTTGATTTAAACGGCTATAACTGAACGGTGCAATTGGAATAAGTGTTGTAATGTTAGAAACTATATACGGTAAACCGCCTTCTACTTTTGCGGAGCATTGCCAAGCATCAAAGTTACCTTTTGGATTATCTAATAAGCCAGAAATATTAATCACACGCTTAGTATCCACTTGATGTTGACCAATCGCTACATTAGCATTTAAGTACCAAGTCGAATTGGCTAATTGACCATTCATTGCCTTGTAAAGCATGGCTTGGTAACTATCAATTTCACTATGGTTACCTTGGTTTACACCGCTTGCATCATCGGTTGTGTTGCCGTAGCTTAGCGCCGCACCTAGACTTATTATCGTCGCTTACTAAAGTACCTACGCCTGCCGCAAAACCCCCGCCATCAGCATCGTAACCATCCACGCCTTTACGTTTTTGCTGTTAGCCAGTATAACCAAAGCCTTGCAACCAGAATCCAGTATTTAAACCTTGCTCACCAGTCGATACGCCACTATTTGATACACTGCTTTGACCATTGCTTGCAGTGCGTGGGTTTTCAATACGTACATTTACGGTATTTTGTAATTGCAATGCTGAATTTTGCATGGCGTTGTATCGTGCACCGTTGACTTCGGGGCGTAATTGCTCACCTGCATTAGCAACTCCGGCATTGGTGACGCCCTGGAACGACACTGGCGAGTGCACTACCGCTGCTCACTAATGCATTAATCGCGTTACCTGCATTAACATTCACACTTGCTAGTGTCGCGGCATTTTCCACCTCTGTACCAATCATTAAATTACCTGCAGCATTTTTAGCTGCAGCCCAAGTTACTAAAGAGGTAGTGCTCGCTTCATCAAGCATCGGTAAATCTGATCCAAATAGACTATTGCTGACTTTAAACCATTCGCCGTCTTTAACAGCTACACCAGTGACAATTTTTGGCGCTAGGGTGGTTGTGGTTGAAATGGTGCTTACAGAACCATTTCAACCTTTAAGCGCACCGTCAAAGCCTGTAATAATGGTTGATGGCGCCTCTAATTTAGAGCCTGTGCCACTAGCTGTAACTGTTGTTGCTAGAGTATTTGGGCCACCAGTTGCAGTGCGAATGGTTAAGTTGCCATTAAAGCTCCCATTATTCTCAAAACTAAAGCTTTTAGTTCCTGCAATATTAAAATTGTAACCCGTTGCAGTTTTGGTTTTTGTGTTTAAACCATCTAATGCTAATATTGTGCCTTTGGCTGCAGTATCAGTAGCGGTGATGCTATAAGTAGTATTGTGTTGGTCCACATCAACATTGCCTGTTATAACGCCTGTTTCTTTATTGATTTAGGTTTGTGTACCGTTACTGTAGTAAAAATTGCCTGTAATTTGCCTGCATTGGTAATATCACTGTCTGATTGCCCCATTTGGTTATTAATCAGTAATTGATTGTTTAAGCTCGCTACTAAGGCAAAAATAACAGTACTTATATTTTTCTTATTAAGCTGAGATACCTCAGCACTAACGTTTGAAATAAGGGGCCGCAAAGAAGTCCCCCGCCTGATTGGCTAAGTTGCTTTGTGTCTCTTGATGCATGGCTGGGCTGTAATGGTCTAGTTTAACGCAACACTTTCTCAGAGGTTATACTCAACTTTAAGAGATGTAAAAATGAGTAAAGTTAGGAATCAATTCACAACAGAATTTAAGCAAGAATGTGTCAACTTAGTCGTTAATCAAGGCTATGGTATTGCGCAAGCAGCCAGTGCTATGCAGGTTG
>JACMMS010000141.1 GCA_014378915.1 Methylophilaceae bacterium | reverse complement strand
GTGGCGCTGGTGATTGGAAAAAACTATCCAATATTAATGACCCATTACCACAAGCCATGAAGATGATTGTAGGTAAGCAAAGTGGCTGTTTGCACATGTTAGTTTGGATAGGTTTATTTGGTTTGGTCGCTTAATTTCATGGCATTATTTTAAGATATTCACGCCAAATATTTGCTTTATCACGCGCAAGGTTTATGCCAGAGTTTTTTGGTGTGATGAATGATAAATTTAAAACATCACATCGCGCGATTATTGCGGGTGCGGTAGTGGGTGTAGCGGCTATTTTGGGCGATAACTTTCAGTTTGCAGGCCAAACATTCACTGCTAAATTCACTACTATGGCGGTTTTCGGGGCAATTGTCATGTGTATTGTGTCGATGATGAGTTTATTTAAACTACGTAAAACAGAACCAAATTTACCGCGCCCATTTAAAGCCGTTGCCTATCCGCTATTTCCTATCATTATTTTGGTATTGGCGGCGATTAGTTTAGTGACGATGTTTTATTATAATCAGCAATTAACCTTAGTTTTTGTGGTGTTAATGGTGATGGGTTTTTCCTACTCTAGTATGACGCAAACCCAACCTGATTCTGCCATTGATAACAAATGAATGCTTAATTTATAGAGGCACTCTTATGTCATACGGTTATAGCATAGGCGTACAAAACTACCAGTTTGATGACTTAAAAGCAGTCATGGCTAAAGTTACGCTTGCTAAATCTGGTGATTATTTAGCGGGCGTGGCGGCAGAAACCTATGATGAGCGTATAGCAGCGCGCATATGTTTGGCAGAAATACCGCTTAAAACTTTTCTGCAAGAGTTGCTGATTCCTTATGAAACAGATGAAGTTACGCGCTTAATTATTGTTATACATGATGCTTTAGCTTTTGCTGAAATTAGCCATCTTACAGTAGCCGATTTTCGTGATTGATTACTATCTGACGCTTCCACTAGCGCTGCGCTTAAACGTGTAGCAAAAGGTATGACGCCAGAAATGGCAGTGGCAGTGAGTAAGCTTATGCGTAATCAAGATTTGATTTTGTTCGCAAAAAATGTCATGTGACCACCGCTTTTAGAAATACAATCGGCTTGTCTGTCCATTTGTCGGTCAGGCTACAGCCTAACCATCCTACCGATGATGCACGTGGTATTGCCACCTCTATGCTAGATGGCTTAATGTATGGTTCTGGCGATGCGGTCATTGGCATCAACCCAGCGACAGACACTTTACCTGCGCTCATGGATTTGTATTATCTGGTAGACGAGGTGATTAATCAGTATGAAATTCCTAAGCAATCTTGCATTCCCACGCATGTTACCAATTAAATTCAGCTCATTGAAAAAGGGGCACCTTTGGATTTGGTTTTTCAATTAATAGCAGGTACAGAAAAAGCTAATAAGAGCTTTGGTATTGATATTACCGTATTAGCAGAGGCACAATCAGCCGCGTTATCGCTTAATCGGGGTAGGGTTGTTAACAACGTCATGTATTTTGAAACAGGTCAAGGTTCAGTGCTATTGGCCAATGCTAATTTTGGGGTAGATCAACAGACGTGTGAGGCTGGTGCTTACGTGGTTGCCAGACACTTTTCACAATTACTATGCAACACCGAAGTTGGCTTTATTGGTCCAGAATATTTGTACGATGGCAAACAGATTATTCGTGCTGGTTTAGAAGATCACTTTTGTGAAAAATTAGTAGGCTTGTCGCTAGGTTGTGATATTTGCTATAGCAATCACGCAGAGGCCGACCAAGATGATATGGATGCATTAATGACGCTATCATGCTTCGCAGGCCGCACATTTATGATGGGTATTCCAAGTGCGGATGACATTATGCTTAATTATCAAACAACTTCCTTTCATGACGCATTGTATTTACGTAAATTACTAAGTTTAAAGCCCGCACCAGAATTTGAAACATGCCCAAAAAAATGCAGATTATGGATGAGTTTGGATAGGTGCAAGCAGTAAAAAATACACACCCAATGTTGCAAAATATGCCTAAACATCTACTAGAGAAAGCGGCGTAGTTTTGATTGAGATACTATGACAAATGTAAACAATGAAAAAGTAGGGATTAATCAAGCCGCAAATCCCAGGTTAGATTTAGACCCTTGGGCTCATTTAAAAAGCTTCACGCGCGGGCGTATTGCACTAGGTCGCGTGGGTTGTAGCTTACCTACTAAAGAGGTGCTAGATTTTAGTTTAGCCCATGCCATGGAACGCGACGCGGTACATTTACCATTAGATACAGAGCTACTTGCAACTCAAATTGAAGCGCTAGGTTTTAGTGCGCTGCAACTCCACAGCCGTGCCCCAGACCGTGCTAATTATCTATTACGTCCCGATTGAGGACGCAGGTTGAATGAAGAAAGCTTGGCTGCACTTAAGCTAGCAACTCAGCTTAACTTGGGGACTCATCAAGCAGCAGTTGATGAAGAAAGTAATCAGTAGAATGCGGTTGATTTAATGATAGTCATAGGCGATGGATTATCCTCACTTGTGATTAGTAACCACGCTATACCTTTATTGGCTGCAATGCAGCCGCTTATCCCCGCTCACTGGTTGTTGGGCAAAGTAGCCATTGTTGCCCAAGCTCGCATAGCCATAGCCGATGAAATCGGTGAGGCACGCAATGCGCGTCTTACTATCATGCTCATTGGCGAACGCCCAGGTTTAAGTTCACCAGATAGCTTAGGCATTTACATTACCTACGCCCCCAATTAAGTGTTAACGATGCTAACCGCAACTTCATTTCCAACGTGCGTCCACAAGGCCTAAATTACGAAGCCGCAGCAAAAAAATGATGTGGGTAGTTAAAGAAGCTATGCGACTTCAAGTATCAGGCGTTGCGTTCAAGGACGAGAGTGATGGAGTGCAAATCGAAGTGCAAGATACCTTACAAATTAATTTGTAAGGTATCTAAATTTGGTTCTATTTTATAGTGAAACGAAGTTTAAACTAATTAGAATAAGGATTTTCAAATAAGGTCATTCCCGCGAAAGCAGGAATCCATTTTATTAAACCACTAAGTTAGATCTCCGGCATTCACAACGCAATGGTTCTCTGATACGCTAAGTGCTAAAGCATTTGGGTAATCATGTAATGGTATGAGGAAATTTTAAGTTTTTACGCTTAAAGTCTGTTCTTGCAAAAGTCTTACATCATCATAAATGCCAAATATCTCGCAACACATATAAATACTTTCAATTCGCCTGATGAAGGCCCTTAAATGTTACCGATGTTAATTCAACAAACATCTTTTTATATACTTGCTAAAAGTGATCAAAGTGCCAAAATCCCCAGTGGGTAGTGGCTTCGGTTACGGAGTTTGCAGTTTTGAGTAAATGACGCACGCCCTCAAGCGTTCTGTGCGTAAATAAGATGTCGGGCTGGTATGCAGGGTTTGCTCAAAATGGTATTGCAAACTACGGCGGCTAATATTAAGTGAGATACAAAATTCTGCCACGCTTATTGGTTATCTTGCAGAACATTCACCATATCACGCGTATTGCAAAATACTTGCCATGATTTATGTGGCGCAGCAGTGGGGGCATTAAGCGCTTTTGCTAAAAGGCTTTCAATCACTAACCCAGTAGCTTGGCTTGCAATATTGTGCCTAAAATCTGCGTGCTGCATTAACTGAGGCTGCGATTTTAACAGCTCAAAACTCGTGTTTAAAAACGCTACTAAATGCTGGTACACTTTGATAGGTATTTGCGCAATACGTGCTTCTTGGCACTGTAAGTTGAGTAAAAATTGGTCTTCAGCTGCAAGTAATGGCATGAGCTGTGAACGGCTAACGACAATTAAGTCTATTACCAGCTTATTGAGTGAAATAAACTCAAAACCGCTTGTACCAGAAAATATTTGAATCGTATCTTGCTTGCAAACCGTGCCGCAAAACAAGGCTTTTTCATTTGAGTTTTTATGGGCTGTTCTATTAAAATTAAAGTCTGTAATATCAAAGCTTGTAGCACCCAAATTTAGCGGCACACCGATCGCGATAGTATCGCTATTCAACAGGCCGTGTTGGTATAAGGTTTGGTTGGTGGACTCCCAAAACAGGCTCACTCCAGCAAAATGTGCTTCTGATATAAAGCCCTCAAAACATCCTGCAGATATTTGCGCGTAATCTTGATTGCAACCATTTAAAAAAGTAACTTGCTCATCAAAATCATGACTAAATTGGTGACGAAATTTGGGGGGTGTTGTGGTGTTGATTTAAATCGGTAAGCATAGGTTGGTTTATCCTAAATTTCCCAAATAAATCATTTGGGTTTGTCACGCTATGTATACAAAAAAACAACCGTTTATTCCTTAACTTAATTTCTGAATATAAGCAAATAATATACCCGTGGTGAAGTTTCCACCAAAAATGCTTAATAATTTAAATTGAAAATTGCAAATTATTCATACGCTCCTAGATTCAGATGCCCTTAGCCCAATAGACTATATAGATTCAAGCAACGGCCTATTGCTGAACAATATCATATTAATCAATGGGTAAAACCAATACAGTACTTACAAAGTTTTTAGCTAATTTCTAAATCATCCTATTACCTGCATCATCAATTACCACTTCGCCATCTTCTTTGTTGAGTGCTTTTAATTGGGGCAGGGGAGAATATCTAGCACCAATTCGGATTGTCTGCATAAACGCACGCCTAATTCTTTAATCACAAACGGGCGATTGATTAAAATTGGGTGAGCAAGCATAGCCTCGAGTAATTGATCGTCAGTGAGGTTCGAGTTGTGTAGATTCAATTGAATATAAATGGCCTCTTTTTCCCGAAAGACTTCCCGCACATTTAAATTAGAGCCTGAAATAATCGTTTGTATTTGTTCAAATGTTGGTGGGTTGGTTAAATATTCAATCACTTGCGGCAATATGCCTGTATTGGGGATAATCGCCAAAGGGTTGCCTGAAGTTCCGCAGTTGGGATTATGGTAAATAGCTACGCGATTCATATTCAATATTTTCTTGCATAAAATAAAAGTAGTCATCATAAAGTTAGCTGCATCTTTGAGCAAATAGCAGTTGAATATTGTGGGTGATGATTTGCCTACTGTGCGGTAAAATGCGTGCGTTGAGATATAGATTGAAGTTATTAGATTAAAACCATGAGAAGTAGACAAAAACGCATCGCCAAAGAATTTTCTAATGCAGAAAATCGCCCCATTTTAACCGCCATTATTGAGTCACTAGACCAAGAAGGCAGAGGTGTTGCGCGTTTGGAAGGTAAAGCTATTTTTATTGATGGCGCATTGCCAGGCGAAAAAGTCACTTACAAAATCACGCGTGAAAAGCCAAGTTTTGCTTTTGCTGATGTTGTAGAAATACTTAAGCCTTCTAACTTGCGTGTGACACCGCAATGTAAACATTTTGGTGTGTGTGGTGGCTGCAAATTGCAACATTTAGATTTTGCTGGGCAAGTAGCCGCTAAACAGCGCTTGCTAGAAAATGATCTAGCGCATATTGGTAAAGTATCGCCAGAAAATATGTTGCCACCGATGTATGGCCCAACTTGGGGCTATCGCCATAAGGCGCGGTTAAGTGTGAAGTATGTGACTAAGAAAGACCGTGTACTGGTTGGCTTTAACGAAAAAGGCACGCGATATGTAGCCGACATGAATAGCTGCGAAGTGCTAGTGCCAGCAGTATCTGCTTTGATAGCACCTTTGCAAAAAATGATAGCGCAACTCACATTGCGCGATAAAATTCCACAAATTGAGTTAGCAGTGGGTGAGGGTGACAACATTGTGCTGATTTTCCGCATTATGGAAGATTTGCAGCCCGCTGATGAAATCATTTTAAAAGCGTTTGCTGATTCGCATAAAGTCAATATCTGGACGCAAACCAAAGGCCCTGAAACGGTTAAACCCTACTATTCACTTGATGGTAATGCACTGAAATACTCCCTCCCAGAGTATTCGCTGACTTATCCATTTAAGCCAAATGAGTTTACCCAAGTAAACCCACAAATTAATCAAGTGATGATACGCCGTGCCATGCAGCTGTTAAACCCACAAAAAAACGAACGTATTGCCGATTTCTTTTGTGGTATCGGTAACTTTACTTTGCCAATCGCCCGCATTGGCGCAAAGGTATTAGGGCTCGAAGGGCTAGATAATCTAGTTGCCCGTGCTGTTGAAGGCGCGACTTTAAATGGCTTACAAGATACTACGCAATTTGGCGTATCCGATTTATTTAAAATGACACCAGAAGCACTTACTGGTTTAGGCCATTTTGATAAATGGTTAATAGACCCGCCTCGTGATGGCGCATTTGAGTTGGTCAAAGCATTGAACGAAACTAATTGTCCAAAACGCATTGTCTATGTATCTTGCAATCCAGCAACATTAGCGCGCGATGCAGATGTTTTGGTGAATGAAAAAGGCTATGTAATGAGTGCAGCAGGGGTCATGAATATGTTCCCCCATACCACGCACGTTGAATCTATTGCATTGTTTACTAAGGTTTAGTTTTTATCTACACTTAACGCTATCCCTCTACTAGACGCTAGTGATAGCAAGCCGCCTGCGATAGAAATCGCCTTTTAAGAATATCATACTTTGCATTTGGTCCGCCATGTTATTGCGGAATAGAACGCCAGCAACCACAGTGAAAATTGCCAAAGCAACCGCTACAATACTTGTTTTAAAACCAATGACAATCGCAATACCACCAAGTAGCCCTAGGGCAATGGTCGGCCATAATAAAATGCCCGGTAAACCTACCGATGCCATGTAACCCATTGTGCCTGCTGGGTCTTTTATTTCACCAATACCCGCTAATATAAAAATAATGGCTAGTAAAATACGGCCTAAAAGGTGACTATTTTTGTTCATTTTCTTCTCCCTAGTTATTAAAAGTTAAAAACTCATTTAATTTTAAGACAAATCAATTTGTACTTTACGCTAAAAAGCGCAGCATCTGTTTACACTTATGTGCCATGAATCCAGTAAAATTATGTCATGTTTGTAATTATTGCTAGTTTATTAAACCCCAAATTATTGTGCATATTACTTGTTTGCTCAGTAGTTAGTATTGGTGGTTGTGGGCAATCAAATCAACTTTCTCAATCAGCTGATAACCAGTATGGGCCAATTAAGTTTGCAGTCGCCCAGGCACCACTGAATTTAGATCCTCGTTACGCAACTGATGCCGCATCCGAGCGTGTAAATCGCTTGATTTATCGGAGCTTAATTGATTTTGATAAAGCTGCTAAACCCAAGCCAGACCTTGCAACATGGGTAACAATAAACCCTACGCATTATCAGTTCACGCTCTTAAAGCCCAATTCAGTTTTTCATGACAATACACCGCTAATCGCACAAGATGTAGCGGCTACTTATCAATCTTTCAGTCACTTAAAAGATTCGCCGCACAGTGCTGAATTTGCCAATATCAGCCGTATAGAAGCATTAAATAATAATGTCGTCGATTTTTATTTGGTACAACCTGACACCAATTTTATCGCTAAGCTCATTATTGGCATATTGCCAAATGCATTAATTAAATCTAACCATGATTTCGTACATTACCCTATAGGGTGTGGACCGCTAAAACTTATAGCGTGGAAAAATAAGCTGCAATTACAACGTATTGCAGACCAGCAGAATTTTATTCTCAGCGAAGTGAAAGACCCAACTGTACGTGTATTAAAACTCCTGCGTGGGGAGGCAGATTTACTCCAAGGCGATTTGCCGCCAGAGCTAGTTAAGTATCTGCAAAAGCAAAGTAGTATTACAATACAAAGCAGTATTGGGGCAAATTTCTCGTATATTGGGTTTAATATGCGAGACCCAATTTTGGGCAAACAAAAGGTGCGTGAAGCCATTGCGCACGCTGTAGATCGTCAAGCTATTATCCAGCAGGCGATGTTGGCAGGTAGCCGTGTGGCTGGTGCTATATTGCCACCAGAACATTGGGCAGGGAACGCCAATTTAACTCCCTATCATTATAATCCAAAACTGGCACGCGAATTGTTACAGGATGCGGGTATTAAATTACCATTAAAATTAGTGTACAAAACTTCGACCGATGCCCAACGTGTAAGGCTAGCAACGATGATGCAAGCACAAATGCGCGAAGCTGGGATTGAGTTGGAAATTCGTAGCCTGGATTGGGGTACGTTTTTTAGTGATATCAAACAAGGCAATTTTCAGCTTTATGGGCTTACTTGGGTAGGTATTAAAACGCCAGAAATTTACTCAAAAGCATTCGGCTCACAATTTATTCCACCGCTAGGGGCTAATCGGGGGCGCTTTCAAGATAAAGATTTAGATGATTTAATGTGGGTAGCTGAACATAGCCAGCAAGCGGACGATTGGAATAAGGTCACTGCTTATATTCATCATGCTTTGCCGTATGTACCACTATGGTACGAAGGGCAGTTCAGCGCTATCCGTAATACACTGGACAATGGTGAGTTACAACCTGATGGTAATTGGGATGTCTTAAAGACAATTAAGGTTAAAAATGTACATTGAGATTTCAATTGCTAAACAGATGTTAAAGGTTTTTGACAACTTGGGTAAGTTGCTGCATAGCTACAGCATTTCTAGCGCAGCTAATGGCGTTGGCAACGTAAAAAATAGCCGACGTACACCATTGGGTCAGCATATTATCCGCGCAAAAATCGGGGCTGGCTCACCATCGGATGCGGTATTTGTTGGGCGGAGGCCTACAGGTGAGGTTTGGTCGCCTGAGCTTATGCAATTATTTCCCAATCGTGATTGGATTCTAACGCGTATTTTATGGCTATCTGGTACTGAAATTGGTGTTAACCGTCTAGGTAATGTGGATACCATGCAGCGTTATATTTATATTCATGGCTCGCATGATTTGGCAGAAATGGGCAAGATAGGTTCTCATGGCTGCATAAGGATGCGTAATGATGATGTAATTGAGATGTTTGATTTAGTGCCTGTGGGGACGACTGTCACGATTTTAGATGGTGACATTAAATTGCAAAAGCGTATGGTTCAAAATCATAAAGCTCAAGAAAGTGTAGTGCGAGAAATCAAAGATGAAGAGCGCAGATATAAAGAATCCAATGATTAAAAGGTTTCTGGGCATTATTCCTGTAGTGTTCGGCGTATTGATATTGACGTTTTTACTCGTGCACTTAATACCAGGCGACCCAGTAGAAGTGATGCTGGGTGAATCCGCAACCAGCGCAGACCGTACGCAATTACGTGCTGAATTAGGCCTAAACCATTCATTGCCTGCACAGTTTGTAAGTTATTTGGGCAAATTGAGTGTCGGTGACTTTGGTCAATCCATACACACAAAAACACCAATTTCATCGTTGTTAGCAGAGCGACTTCCTAATACGGCAAAACTTGCATTGTTGGCTTTAATGATCGCTATTGCCATTGGGTTGCCTTTGGGCGTAATAGCCGCACTCAATGCAGATAACTGGCTTGATAAAACTGCCACCGTATTTAGCCTTACGCTTTCTGCTATGCCACATTTTTGGTTAGGCCCATTGATGATGATGGTATTTGCTTTGTGGCTGGGCTGGTTACCTGTGAGCGGGATGGAAAGTGCAACTTCCATTATTTTGCCCGCATTGACGCTAGCGTTTGGTTTGGCAGCCATTCTTACGCGTATGACCCGTGCTAGTTTATTAGAAGTTTTGCATGAAGATTTTGTACGTACAGCGCATTCCAAAGGTTTAACTGAATATACAGTGATTATCCGCCATGTTTTGCGCGCTGCATTATTGCCGATTATTACCGTGCTAGGTTTGCAATTGGGTAGTTTGCTGGCAGGGGCGGTGATCACTGAAACCGTGTTCAGTTGGGATGGGGTAGGGCGTTTATTAGTGGAGTCTATAGAAAAGCGAGATTATCCTGTAACGCAGGCTTGTGTACTGGTAGTTGCTTTAAGCTATGTAGTAATTAACTTATTTACAGACTTGATTTACACGCAGGCAGATCCACGCGTTAAGCTGGTTTAATGCGTATGCTAAGTCAATTATCCAGCCTTAAGTTATTAGCCAAATTGCTAAATAAATGATGCAACGTTTTTTATATTGCTTACCTCTGTTTGTCCTGCTATTTTGGGCACTCACTGTTGTTGTTTCTCTGTTGTGGGATTTTCATCCCAACACTATCAACCTGCAGAAAATTTTAGTAACGCCCAATCTTCATGCTCTGTTAGGTTACGATGATCTAGGTCGTGAAGTGTTTGCCAGATTAATCAATGGTGCGCGGGTTTCTATGCTGGTAGCTACAGTGGTGACCATTATCACCATGCTATTTGGTATAACCGTTGGCTTAATCTCTGGTTTTTATGGCGGTAAGGTCGATAGATTTGTGATGCATATTACCGATGTATTTATGGCTTTCCCTGGCATATTGTTGGCGATTGCCTTTGCTGCAGTGTTGGGGGCAGGTTTGGGTAATTTAATCATTGCCTTGTGTATGACCAGCTGGGTAGGGTATGCGCGGTTAACACGAGCACAGGCTTTGAGCTTACGTAACCGGCAGCATGTATTGGCAGCAGAGTCTTTAGGCGCTAGCGTGCCGCGCATTTTGTTTAAACATATGTTGCCGCTACTCGCTGCACCATTAGTCGTTGAGGCTACTTACAGCATTGCGGGACTTATTATTGCAGAGGCAAGCTTATCATTTTTAGGGTTGGGCATACAGGCGCCCAAGGCATCGTGGGGCGCTATGTTGCGCGATGGCGTACGTTATATGCTGGTTGCCCCGCATTATGTGCTTGCAGTAGGCTTAAGTTTGATGTCATTAGTATTAGCCATTAACTTGTTGGGTGACCAGTTGCGGGATTATCTCGACATTAAAGTTACTATTAAATAGTCGCTATCTTTTTATGAATAGTTTACAGGCACTTGTGAAATAGCCATGTAAAATAGCCAATTAAGTAGAGCCGCACCTAGAAAGTAGTAAACAGGTTATGACAACAAATACCATTAGTTGGGAAAGCAAAAGCAAAGGCGCAAAACCAGCAAAAAACGAGACGCATACTGCCTATTGGCAGTCTGAAGCGCATAATCCACCACCAAAACGCGTACATGTTATTGATGATACATTAAGCGCAGATGCCGCTTATAAGCTCGCCTGCGAAGGCAACGCTATGTTGTGGAGTGGTGATTTCCAAAATGCTAAACATTTAATGCAAGCCATTTCACGTCGTATTGATAACCGGTTTACCAAGCCCAAAGCGGTAAAAGCTGCTAACCAAGCTGAGCGCTCAAATGAGTCCAGCCCTCAAGCCCAGTTTCATCTGCATCGTAAAAATCAGATTGAGCGTGCACGTACTTTAGGTATGCTATTAGTAGAATTGTCTTCTGATTATGCGTTACCGTATAATCGCGCGCCAGATGTAAAAGCAGCGTGTGAAAGCGCTTATGGTGTGATAAAAAATGGTGTTGAGAAAAAAAATATTGTAGTTTCATTGCGCGAACTTTTAGGGGTTATCGGCGCTTACGAATGGCGTAAAAATGGCGTGGATATTGAAGCGCTTAATGCAAAAATTACTCCCTATTATGGCGTCTACTCACCATTGCGTGGCGAATATATCAACTTGGTTGCTACAGCACCCATCGCGCCTAGTGTTAAAACTGCATTTGATATCGGTACTGGTACAGGGGTGCTTGCGGCCTTGTTAGCTCAACGTGGCGTAGCAAATGTAGTAGCAACTGACACCAATCCACGTGCGATTAAGTGCGCGACAGAAAATATTACGACATTAGGATTGACCAAAACCGTTAAAATTGCCGAGGCAGATTTATATCCTGAAGTAGGTCGTGCCGATTTAATTGTGTGTAATCCACCATGGATTCCAGCAAGCGCTAATTCACCCATAGATCATGCGATTTATGATCCTAATAACCAAATGCTTAAGGGCTTTTTAAATGGTCTGGTCGGACATTTGAATCCAAAAGGCGAAGGCTGGTTGATTATTTCGGATATTGCCGAGCATTTAGGTTTACGCACTCGAGAAGCGCTGCTGGCAATGTTTGTAGCCGCAGGTTTAACAATAATAGATAAGCTAGATATCAAACCAACACACGCAAAAACACAAGATAAAATGGATGCACTTTATGCAGCTCGTGCCAAAGAAGTTACCTCGCTTTGGCGATTAAAAGCAGCTGTTTAAAAATAATATTTAAAAATGAGCAAATTGAGTAAAGGGAGCATATGTCACTAGGCCCTATTATGTTGGATGTGGTTGGCACTGAATTAACGGCCGAT
Source organism: Methylophilaceae bacterium (assembly GCA_014378915.1). Lineage (GTDB taxonomy): Bacteria > Pseudomonadota > Gammaproteobacteria > Burkholderiales > Methylophilaceae > JACMMS01. The sequence continues at coordinate 2,253 of JACMMS010000141.1, read as the reverse complement.
GATATCCGCCGATTACAACATCCCTTAGTGGGTGGCGTGATTCTGTTTGCACGTAACTTCGTTTCCATTCCACAACTAAAGGCGCTGACAGCCAGTATTCATGCAGTACGCCAACCACCGCTATTAATTGCAGTAGATCATGAAGGTGGCCGTGTACAGCGCTTTAGAGAAGGGTTTACTAAAATTCCACCCATGCGTGAGTTCGGTAAAATTTGGGATAAAAATCCTAAACGTGCCAAACAATTAGCGCAAGAAGCAGGCTGGATTTTAGCTGCTGAGCTTAGAGCACATGGCGTCGATTTTAGCTTTACTCCCGTACTCGACATGGATTACGGTGAAAGCCAGGTGATTGGGGATAGGGCGTTTCACTTGAACCCACAAGCCATCAATGAGTTGGCATTTTATCTGATGCAAGGTCTGAAAAGGGGGGGTATGGCAGCTGTGGGTAAGCATTTTCCTGGGCACGGGTTTGTGGTGTCAGATTCACATGTGGCAATTCCTGTGGATGAGCGCGAATTCGATGAAATTGCACAAAACGATATGCAGCCTTTTCGCCAGATGATAGACGAAGGTTTAGCGGCGATTATGCCAGCGCACGTGATTTATCCTAAAGTCGATAATAAACCTGCTGGCTTCTCACAAAAGTGGTTGCAAAAAGTGTTGCGCGAACGTTTGGGCTTTAATGGTGTGATTTTTAGCGATGATTTAAGTATGGAAGGCGCGTCAGTGGGCGGTGATGTCACTGCGCGCAGCTTGGCCGCACTGCATGCAGGCTGCGATATGGTACTGTTATGTAATCGTCCAGATTTAGCTGATGAATTGTTAGGTAAACTAAAATGGACAATCTCCGCACAAACAATCGCCCGTTTAGCACGCATGCACGGCCACAAGCCAGCTTTAGATTTAACTGCATTACATGAAGATGCTGCCTTTGTGCAAGCGCTGCATGAGGTAATGCAGGTTGGCAAGCAAGAAGGTGAATTATTTTTTTAGGGCGCCTATAAACTCAACTTTCGTTGTAACACTGCGCTGCTAATAAAAATTATTCCTAATATAAATAACATATGCAGCGTTATTATTTTTTAATCGCACTTAGTTTTGCTTAGAAACTTGTCTTTATAGGAATGAACTTAACAAAAATTTACTTTTGTTACATAGCATTAACAAAAATACGCTTGAAACTTAGTATTAAAATCAGTAGTCTTATTTGTACTATCTTTTGATAACTTAACCTTAAAAGGAAAATTCAAATCATGTTTGATGATGTTCAAGTATTAGGTCGTTCAGAAACGGCACAATCGAGCACTAACAAAGTATTGCGTAATACTTACGCACTACTTGGCCTAACAATGATTCCTACCATTATTGGTGCGTACTTTGGTACACAAATTAATTTCAGCATCATTGCGCAACATCCGATTATGTTTGCAATTGGCTATCTGGCGATTATGTTTGGTATGTTTAGTGCAATTTCAGCTAACAGTAATAGCAGCGTGGGTGTGTGGCTTTTGTTTGCTGTAACATTCTTACTTGGCTTAATGTTAGGGCCAATTCTACAGCATGCACTGCATTTAAGTAATGGTGGACAAATTGTCGCTATGGCAGCAGCGGGTACTGGTATCACCTTTTTAAGCCTTGCAAGTATTGCAGCTTCACCAGCACGTGATTTTAGTAGCATTGGTAAATTCTTATTTATTGGTTTAATTTTGGTGATTGTGGCATCTCTTGCGAATATATTCTTTAATATTCCAGCGTTGTCATTGGCAATTTCAGGTATTTCTGTGTTGATTTTTTCAGGTTATATTCTGTATGACGTTAACCAAATTGTCCGTGGTGGACAAACTAATTACATTATGGCTACGTTAAGTTTGTATCTTAATATCTACAATATTTTTGTTAATTTATTGAATATTTTGATGGCATTAATGGGTAATCGTGATTAACTAGAGTACTGCTTATTAAACAGTAATTAATGATAAAGAGTCGGCGTGAGCCGGCTTTCTTATGGGCATTTATTTAACCAACGTTGCTCTCGCGACGGGCCGTCGCTCCTACAGAAGATAATTCTTTGTTTACGTATGAGACTCGTCTCTTGCCGAACAAAACGTAGGGAGATTAATTGCCAATTGTTTAGTTTGTAGGATGGGTCACATGTGACCCACGAGTTTCAAAGGTAGAGTTTTTAACTATCGCTTGGATTCAAGTACTCACCCTACATTGCTGAGCTAGGGTCCCCATATCGCTCGGTTTTTC
>JACMMS010000140.1 GCA_014378915.1 Methylophilaceae bacterium | reverse complement strand
GACTGCTTGAATATCATCATGACCCCAAATTGAGTCTAAATTATTAACGCGTACTACTACTTCACGTGAACCATAGCCACCTTCGGTGACGTATTTCACAATGTTATCGCGTGACGCTTCTTTACATTCAATCAATATAGGATCACCTAAATCTAAGATGACTGAGTCAGTGGGTAATGTTCGTGCGCGCACTAAATAGTGCGTATTACAACCTGGCACATATAGCATTGACCGACGAGGGCGGAAGTAATGATCCATAAATTTAGCTTTGTAATTAATTGTTTTATTTAATAAGGTTTAAATTGTTTATTTATTTTGCAGCTAAATTCTTAGACTATTAATTACTTTGGATTTGATTATATAGACAGCTTTCTTAATGTGTCAACAAATATCTTATGTCTTATATAAGATATAAAATACTAGACAATCTAATAATAGTCATGATATAAAGTAACGATGATTGATGAGACAATAAATTCAGCAAGCTTTAGACCGTTATATGATCAAATTAAAGTATTGCTAACGCAAAGTTTAATTGGGGGTGAGTGGCGCCCTGGCGAAATGATTCCTAGTGAGATTGAGCTAGCGGCGCGTTTTAAAGTAAGCCAAGGCACCGTGCGCAAAGCAGTTGATGCGTTGGCCACTGAGAATATCCTAATTCGTCGCCAAGGCAAGGGTACATTTGTTGCAACGCACAAAGCTGAAGGAATTAAATTGCGTTTTTTGCGCCTAACTTCAGCTGATGGCCAAAAAGAAGTGCTAGAAAACGCACTTTTATCGTGCAAGCGTAGTAAGGCTAATAGCCACTTTGCAAAAGTACTTGATTTAAAAGTTGGCGCACCACTCATCGAAGTTAAAAGGCTGCTATCTTTTTCTGGTATACCTTTAATTTATGACCATATTATATTGCCAGCCACGCCGTTTAAAGGCATTAACGCAAACCGTGTAGAAGAAAATCATGGTTCGATGTATGCCATGTATGAATCGCAGTTTGGTATCAGAATGATACGCGCTGAAGAGAGTTTAAAAGCGGTAGCAGCAGAAACTGAGGTGGCTGAGGCCTTGGGTTTGAAAATTGGCTTTCCGTTATTAAGCATTAAGCGTGTGGCTTATACTTATGGCGATAGGCCTATGGAATGGCGGTTAGGTTTATGCGTTACTGATAATCATCATTATATGAATGAATTGGAATAAGCAATGTTAAGAATTTTAGAAAATAAACACTGGGCTTTGCAGGTAGTATTTACTTTAGTTGTTGCTGTATTGGCATTAGCATTGCTTACTATTAATGGCATTAGAAACATGCTTGGGCTTTGAAAAATAAAAGTCTATAAAAAATAAAATAACAAAGGTTTAAGCAATGGAACATTCAAAAAAAAATTTAAAACAGGATGCACTCGATTATCACGAGTTACCAAAGCCAGGCAAGCTTTCTGTCGAATCATCTAAGCCATGTGCTACGCAAGATGATTTATCTCTTGCTTACACACCAGGCGTGGCTGAGCCCGTACGTGAAATTCATCGCGATCCAGCCAACGCTTATAAATATACCAACAAAGGGAATTTGGTTGCAGTGATAACCGATGGTACGGCCGTTTTAGGATTGGGTGATATGGGCGCTTTGGCTAGTAAGCCGGTAATGGAGGGCAAGGCCGTTTTATTTAAACGTTTTGCTGGTATTGACGTATTTGATATTGAAATCACAGCGCCCAGTATTGAGGCATTCATTGAGACGGTAGTGAATATTGCGCCTACATTTGGTGGTATTAATTTAGAAGATATTGCCGCGCCACATTGCTTTAGGATTGAAAAAGAGTTACGTGAGCGACTCGATATTCCAGTATTTCATGATGACCAACATGGTACTGCAGTCATTGTGAGCGCTGCACTATTAAACGCACTAGACTTACAAGGCAAGCAAATCGATACTGCTAAAATAGTATTTTTAGGCGCAGGTGCAGCAGGTTGTTCCTGTGCTAAGTTACTTAAATTGATGGGTGCAAAAAATATTACTATGGTAGATAAAACTGGTGTGCTTGATACCGGCCGTCCAGATTTACATGATAATAATCGTGACCTAGCGATAGCGCCAAGCAGTAATAAAACACTGGCCGACGTAATGCCAGATACCGACGTATTTATTGGTGTTTCAGCTGCAAATACGCTTTCTGTAGATTTGGTTAAAGTGATGGCAGCTAATCCAATTATCTTTGCTTTGGCGAATCCCGATCCTGAAATTTTACCCACATTGGCGCACGCAGTGCGCAGCGATTTGCTGATGGCAACTGGGCGCAGCGATTTTCCTAATCAAGTGAATAATGCGCTGTGCTTTCCTTATTTATTTCGTGGCGCATTAGATGCACGCGCCAAAGAAATTACAGAAGATATGAAAATTGCCGCTGCGCACGCTTTAGCGCAGCTTGCGCGTGAGCCAGTGCCAGAAGCAACGCTTAAAGCTTATCACTTAAAAGAGTTAAGTTTTGGCAAAGAATATATTATTCCTAAGCCATTTGATGAGCGTTTATTAGCACGAGTTGCTGGTGCCGTCTGCGATGCGGCACTCAAGTTTTATCACTAATACTTTAGCACTTGCGCTTTAATTCTAGCGCCTTAACAAATATTGCTTTAATAATAGAAGTCGTCAACGATGCTAACGCCCAATATAAAAAAGAATAGACCTAAAAATTTAAACCTATTCACTATACGTCTGCCTATTAATGCAGTGGTGTCTATTTTGCACCGAGTTAGCGGATTAAGTTTATTTTTAATGCTGCCATTGCTAATCCTAGCGTTTCAGAAATCCCTAGCATCTGAGGCTAGTTTTTCTCATGTTATTAATTTCTTAAACTCTTGGTTCATGAAGCCTGCATTGATTGGTTTGGCATGGGCTTTTTTTCACCATTTTTATGCAGGTTTACGGCATTTGGCTGCCGATGTACATTGGATGACCAGTTTACAAAAAGCGCGTTTTTCTGGGCGAGTTGTGTTGTGGCTAGTAGCGATTTCGGTTGTAATTTTTACTATTGTTATTTGGTAAAGGTTCTATGGGATGGGAAGCAATGAGATGGAAAGCTTAGCTAAACCATGTTAATAAAGTTACTAAGTAAAAAATATCCAGGCATGCGCCTATGGCTTATCCAGCGTTTAACAGCACTAGTAATGGTATTTTATATCATTTTATTGCTAGTTGTTTGGCTATTTAAACAGCCGGCAGATTACGCTGGATGGCTCAATTTTGTAACGCCTATTTGGTTTAGATTCGCCACGTTATTGTTTTTTTTGAGCTTGTTTTGTCATGCTTGGTTGGGTGTGCAAGATGTGCTGAAGGATTATATATTTAACGCTGAGCTTCGTGCTGTGTTGCGCCGCTTAGTTTTAATCGCTTTGTGGATTTACTTTATATGGTTGGTTTTCATCCTTTGGTATTAATAAATATTTAAATTTTTGGGTAAAAGTATGCTGCGTGTAGAAAATTCAGTTCATCAGTTTGATGCCATCATCGTAGGTGGCGGCGGCGCGGGTTTGCGCGCTTCTTTGCAGTTAGCAAATGCAGGCTTAAAAGTGGCCGTGCTATCTAAAGTGTTTCCAACACGTTCACACACCGTGGCAGCACAAGGTGGCATTGCAGCAGCGCTAGGTAATGTGGCGGATGATAAATGGCTGTGGCACATGTATGACACCATTAAAGGCTCAGATTATCTAGGTGATCAAGATGCGATTGAGTTCATGTGTAAAAATGCAGCGGCTGCAATTATCGAGTTGGAACATTTTGGTATGCCGTTCGATCGCTTAGAAAATGGCAAAATTTTCCAACGTCCTTTCGGCGGTATGACACAAAATTTTGGAGAGAAAGCCATTTCTAGAACCTGTGCGGTGGCTGATAGAACTGGTCATGCCATGTTGCACACTTTATATCAGCGCAATGTGCAATCTAACACACAGTTCTTTGTGGAATGGTTGGCGCTAGATTTAATTAAAGATGCCGATGGTGACATTTTAGGTGTCATTGCCTTAGAAATTGAAACAGGTCAATTGCATATGATGCAAGCTAAAACCACACTATTGGCTACAGGTGGCGCAGGTCGTATTTTTCAAGCCAGCACTAATGCGTTCATCAATACTGGCGATGGTTTAGGCATGGCTGCCCGTGCCAATATCCCGTTGCAAGATATGGAGTTCTGGCAGTTTCACCCAACTGGCGTATTGCATGCGGGTGTCTTAATTACTGAGGGGGTGCGTGGCGAAGGTGGTTATTTAGTCAACTCTGAGGGCGAACGCTTTATGCAGCGCTATGCCCCTAATGCGCTAGATTTAGCAGGTCGCGATGTAGTTTCTCGCGCAATTGCCACCGAAATTAAAGCCGGGCGTGGAGTAGGGCGAGATAAAGATGCGGTTTACTTAAAACTTGACCACCTAGGTGAAGAGCTGATTAATCAACGCTTGCCAGGTATTCGTGAAATTGCTAAAACATTTGCCAACGTAGATCCGATCAAAGACCCGATTCCTATTGTGCCGACCGTGCACTACATGATGGGCGGCATTCCTACTAATTTAGATGGCCAAGTGGTAGTCCCTGATACCAATGCCAAGGATGGAAGCTATAGTGAGAAAATTGTACAAGGTTTATTTGCAGTAGGTGAATGTGCTTGCGTTTCTGTACATGGCGCTAATCGACTAGGTTCAAATTCGTTGCTGGATTTAGTGGTATTTGGCCGTGCCGCGGGGGACAAAATGGTGGCTCAGGTAAAACAAGACGCCACGCATAAACCTTTGCCAAAAGATGCGGCAGAGCAAACAGAGTTTCGCGTGAATCGTTTACAGAATCAAAAGAACGGTGAGACGCTCACAAAAGTAGGTGAGGATTTGCGCAAAACGATGCAAACCGATTGCGGTGTTTTCCGTTTCCCAGATTCATTGGCCGCTGGGGTGAACAAGATTAATGAGGTTGCACAACGTGCACAACACATTGAAATTAAAGATAAAAGTAAAGTTTTTAACACTGCGCGAGTAGAGGCGTTAGAGTTTGATAATTTAGTAGAAGTGGCTGTTGCTACGATGATTGCTGCAGAAGCCCGCACTGAAAGTCGCGGTGCTCATGCGCGTGAAGATTTTAGTGCGCGCGATGATGTGAACTGGCTTAAACACTCTCTATATTATCGTGAGCTTAATGGCACGCGAAACCAATTAAGTTACAAGCCTGTAAGAATGAAACCACAAACAGTCGATAGCTTTCCGCTGAAAACTAGAACTTACTAAAAAATTTATTAGGAATATTGAGTATGCGTTTTTCAATTTATAGATTTGACCCTGATATTGATAAAAAGCCTTACATGCAAGATTACGATTTGCAGTTAGATGAAAGCGATCAAATGTTACTCGATGCGCTTATTCGTATCAAGAGTGTAGATGATTCGTTGACCATGCGTAAATCTTGTCGCGAAGGCGTGTGTGGAAGCGATGCCATGAATATCAACGGCAAAAATGGCTTGGCTTGTATTACCAAACTATCTGATTTAACCGAGCCGATTATTTTGCGTCCAATGCCTGGTTTGCCCGTTATTCGTGATTTAGTCGTAGATATGACGCAGTTTTTTGAGCACTATAATTCGGTTAAGCCGTATTTAGTGAACAACGATCCGCTACCAGAAACTGAGCGTTTGCAATCACCTGAAGATCGTAAAAAGTTGGACGGATTGTACGAGTGTATTTTATGTGGTGCATGTACCACTTCATGCCCATCATTTTGGTGGAATCCAGATAAGTTTGTAGGACCAGCAGGTTTGTTGCAGGCATATCGCTTTATTTCAGATAGCCGCGACCAAGTGACAGAAGAGCGCCTAGAAAACTTAGAAGATCCCTATCGTTTATACCGCTGTCACAATATTATGAATTGCGTGGAAGTGTGCCCGAAAAAATTAAATCCTAATGCGGCAATTGCTGCGATTAAAGATTTAAAAATTAAAAATGCGAATAATGGAGTAGATAATAAAACGACGCAATATTCACCTATACCAGAGGTGAAAAATGGCAAGCGTAAAGAATTTAGTATTAAAAATTTTTTTAAATAAACAGCTGCCAATGCCTTTGCTAATGACTGACACTGAAAAAAAACGTCTAGCTTGGCGCTGTAGACGAGGCATGTTGGAGCTAGATATTGTATTGCAGAAGTTTATTAACAATCATTTTGCAAGTTTGTCAGAACCCGAGTTGGTGCAGTTAGATGCCTTGCTGGATTACCCTGATAATGATTTCTGGGATTTGGTATCGACCCGAAAAGAAGTCTCAGGAAATAAGTATTTGATTAGCTTATTAACTAAATTAAGAAGTGCTGATATTTAAAAATTAGAAATAAAAAAAGTTGGATACATAAGAAAGTCAGTGGAGAAAGCAACCTATGAATGGGTACACTCTAGAAAAGTTACAGCATAAAACTAAGCTCGCGAATATCTCTAACACTGTGTCAAATATTGTCTCCGGTGCATTAGGCGACTCTTGGCCTGGTATCCAATTATATTATCCGCCGATTAAATACACACCATCAACTGGCGTTTATGAAGATATGGCTGCTGCTGCTTTACGTATGAAAAAGCATGCACATAATACCAATGCGCATACGTTGATTTTTGACTTGGAAGATGGATGTCGCCAAAAAGAAATGAGCCGCGATTTATTACGTTCAGAACTGCCATTGCTGAAACGTTTTTGCGATGATAACAAAAAACAAGTCACGGTTGCCATTCGGGCAAACTCTTTCCGCACTGAAGAGTATGAGTTGGATATGAAACTTGTCAGTGAAATGGGTGATTGTATTGATGTCGTCGTGTTAGCCAAAGCGGGTGAAGCTTATGGCGCGGCAGAAGTACGGGATTTATCAAGTCTATTATTGGGTATTAATCCAAATATCAGCATACAGCCGATTATTGAGCATCCAAAATCACTCAAAATTGCGCCTGATTTAATGCAATACGGCACGGTGAAGCATGTGGTGTTTGGTATCCATGATTTTTCTAAAGCGATGGGCATACATATCACGCCAGAAAACTGGATAGAAGAACTCCAGTTTTACATGAATACGCTCATGTTTGAAGCGCGTATTGCGGGTAAAGGCGTGATTGGTGGCGTTGAAACTCTCATTGGTGCGAGCAGCATGCCTGAGAAATTTGTTGAGCCACATGATGTACGTCGCTGGTTAGATTTACATGGTGACCATGAGTCACGCGTTGTTTATAAGCATGCCTGTACCGAAGCCGCAATGGGGCTCACAGGCAAGCAGGTGATTCATCCTGGACATATTCATTTATGTAAAACAGCTTACACGCCTTCGCCAACTGAGGTCGGACAAAAAGTACGTATTTTAAAAGCGGCGATCGAAGCGGATGCTTTACTTGGTGGCGCGATTAAATTTGAAGGCGAAATGTTAGACCCGCCCATGTTTGGTAAAGCACTGCAAACCTTGTTACGTGCGCATGCTTTAAGTGCACTTAAAAAAGATGACATGGAATTTGCTATACACGTGCTAGAGCTTTTGCCAGCGCAGATCGTGCGACAAAACTGGCCATATGGCGTGCTGCTCTAGGTTTTAGCTGTAGACTTAGATTTTTGCTACAGATTATTTTAGAAATCAGCTTTAGGACATTTGATGGCATTTGAAGCATTTGAAGATTGGCAATGGAACGTACCTGAATATTTTAATATCGGCGTTGCATGTAGCGAAGGTATTGATAATCGCAACTTAGGTTCGCATTTAAACGAACAAGCAGTAAAAACTATTGCGATGATTGTTGAAGATGATATTTTAGGCACTTCTCAAATTACGTTTGCTGAACTATCACTGCAAACTAATCTTTTTGCCCAATTGCTACGCAATATCAATGTTGAGCTGGGTGATCGCGTATTGATTCGGTTGCCTAATAGTTTAGATTATCCCATTGTTTTTTTGGGAGCTATGAAGCGTGGCGCAATTGCTGTGCCAACCTCAACTTTATTAACGGCCGAAGAAGTCGCTTATCTCGCAGAAGACTCTGGTGCAAAGGTGCTGGTAACAGATAAAGCAGCTTGGGCATTAATGAAAAATCATTTACAGAAAAATGACTTATCAATGTTTACGCATGTGTTTGTTACTGGTTCGGATGATGCTAATTTTCAAAGTAGGCAAGAACAAAATACTAGTCAAGAAACTGATTTTAATGTGATCGATTTGAGTGAAGCATTAAAAGCCGTTACTAGTTATGAGCCACCGCACCATACCAAAGCCGATGATCCTGCTTATTTAGTTTATACGTCGGGCACAACCGGCTATCCCAAAGGCGTGTTGCATGCACATCGAGCCCTAATAGGCAGGAAACCTGCAAGTCAATATTGGTTTGATTTTGATGCTAAAACACAAGATAGAATCATGCATTCTGGCAAGTTTAATTGGACTTATGTATTAGGTTCTGGCTTGATGGATCCATTATATTTAGGCAAAACCGTGATTGTGCACGAAGGTAAAAATGATGCCTTTACATGGACGAACTTAATTGCTAAGCATAAAGCGACTATTTTTGTTGGTGTGCCTACTATTTATCGCCAAATCATACAAAAAACGCAAGCTTTACAAATTGACGTACCTAGCCTACGCCATTGTATGAGTGCAGGTGAACATTTGTCTGACGAAGTGCTAAGCCAATGGCGCGCACGTTTTGGTTTGGATATTTATGAAGCGGTTGGGATGTCTGAATTTTCTTATTATTTATCACAAAGCCAATACAGGCCAATACGGGCTGGTTCAGCTGGGTTTCCACAACCTGGGCACAACATCAAACTACTTGACCCTGAAACGCTAAAAGAAGTCGCAATAAGTGAAGAAGGCATGATTTGTGTGCCAGATTCCGATCCTGGCTTATTTTTAAAATATTGGAATTTAGACGGAGAAACAGAAAAATGTAGGCATGATGGCTGGTTTTTTACAGGAGATTATGCAAAGTATGATCATGATGGGTACATCTGGTTTCTAGGCCGTAAAGATGACATTATTAAAAGTTTTGGTTACCGCGTATCGCCATATGAAATTGAACGTGTGTATAAAGGTCACCCAGATGTGGCAGATTGCGCCGCTATTGGCGAAGAGTTAGAAAAAGATAAAGTGTTAGTAGCGTGTTATGTCATTTTAAAACCAGAAGCAACCACCACCGCAGATGATTTAATGCAATTTGGTAAACAACATTTGGCTGCATACAAGACACCAAAAACCGTGTACTTAGCGGAAAATTTTCCGCGCACTAAAAATGGTAAAATCTTACGAAAAAACATAAGTCCAAAACTTGCAACGTTTAAAAGCTCGAGATAGATTTAAATGACTGTTATTAAGCAAGAAGATTTTATTGCATCCGTTGCCGATGCTTTGCAATACATATCTTATTACCATCCAGTTGATTACATTAAAGCTTTGGGTGAAGCCTATAAACTTGAAAAATCGCCCGCGGCTAAAGATGCTATTGCGCAAATTTTAACCAACTCTCGTATGTGTGCAGAGGGTAAACGCCCAATTTGCCAAGATACTGGGATAGTAGTGGTGTTTGTTAAAATCGGAATGAATGTTCGCTTCGAAAGTGCATTAGATATAGAGCAAATGGTGAATGAAGGCGTGCATCGCGCTTACTTGCATCCAGATAATAAATTGCGTGCTTCAATAGTCAATGATCCAGCGGGTTTACGCAAAAATACCAAGGACAATACACCTGCAGTCGTACATATTTCAATGACGGTCGAGGAAGGCGAGCGCGATAAAGTTGAAGTCACGCTAGCGGCAAAAGGTGGCGGTTCTGAGAATAAAGCCAAATTAGAAATGCTAAATCCAAATGGCAGCATTGTAGATTGGATACTAAAAATAGTGCCAACCATGGGTGCAGGTTGGTGCCCACCAGGAATGTTGGGTATAGGCATCGGCGGTAGCGCAGAAAAGGCGATGATTTTGGCTAAAGAATCATTGATGCAGCCGATTAATATGCACGAACTTAAAGCACACGGCCCAAAAAATAAATTGGAAGAATTGCGCTTAGAAATTTATGAGAAAATAAACGCGCTTGGTATCGGTGCTCAGGGGTTGGGTGGCTTAACTACAGTGCTAGATGTTAAAATTTTGGATTATCCAACGCATGCGGCAAGCTTGCCCGTAGCGATGATTCCTAATTGTGCTGCAACGCGTCATGCGCACTTCACGCTTGATGGCTCTGGCGTGGCAATACTGACACCACCGAACTTAGCCGATTGGCCAGATGTACATTGGGCACCTAATGCAGATTCGTTGCGCGTGAATTTAGATAGGATTACCCGCGCTGATATCCACTCATGGCAACCAGGACAATCCTTATTACTCAACGGAAAATTGCTCACTGGCCGTGATGCTGCGCATAAGCGAATACAAACTTATCTTGCACAAAGTAAACCCTTACCAGTAGATTTTACCAATCGCTTTATTTACTACGTTGGACCCGTTGATCCAGTGCGTGATGAAGCTGTCGGCCCTGCAGGCCCTACAACAGCGACACGTATGGATGACTTTACGGAGATGATGCTAGGTCAAACAGGACTGCTTGGTATGGTCGGCAAGGCGGAGCGCGGTGATGAGGCAATAGCAAAAATCAAACAGCATGGTTCGGTCTATCTCACTGCTGTAGGGGGTGCAGCCTATTTAGTGAGCAAAGCGATTAAGTCAGCCAAAGTGTTGGCATTTGAAGACCTTGGCATGGAAGCTATTTACGAGTTTGAAGTAGAAGATATGCCGGTGACCGTTGCCGTGGATTCTACGGGTGTTTCTGCGCATCAAATAGGTCCAGCATTGTGGAAAAAACGCATGGCAGACATTTCTATTAAAGTATTATAGGATTTGGATATTGGTTGATAATTATGCGTGTGATAATCATCATATACTCATATTTTGATTAAGTACAAAATATGCAGCCTAGATAATCTTATTTAATAGAGGCAAAAATGTTAAAGCTCATAATTTTCAAGACGGACACATTAAAAATTAACTTGATAAAAGCCACTGTTTCACTGCTTGTAACTTCATTTTCATTAGCTAGTCTTTTATTAGCTAATTTGGCTGAAGCAGAGGCTTTGTCATCCACAGTCGTCACGCATGAATATTTAACCGTAGAAGAGAATATTGCATTGATGGATACAGATAAAAATGGCTTTGCTGATGTGATGGAAGTGCGAGCCTATTTGGAGAAAATGCATGGCGCAGGTTACGAAAAAGAAAGATTAGATTTTTTAGTATCTACAGCTAAAGGTAAGTCTTGTTCCACACCGTTTGCTAAAGCGCTCTACTAAATTGCGGTGTTAAGCTTTGTATCAATTTGGTGTGTCTATATTGATATTTAGTCTAAGCACGTTCATTGCATAAAAGTTAAAGCTAAAGTACTAAAATGGATTTTTTAACTAGAATTTATTCACGCTATAATCTTGTTTAATCATTATTCATCGTCATAAAAAATTATAATTTAGAGGTTCTATTATGTTAGTTGCGTACCATCAACACGTTGCGGAGCGCACGGCCCTTGGTCTCCCGCCATTAGCACTTAATGCAGAGCAGGTTGCTGCACTTGTGGAGTTGCTTAAAAATCCTTCCGATGTCGATGCGCCAATTTTGGTCGATTTGTTGGCAAATCGCACGCCTGCGGGTGTCGATCAAGCGGCTTATGTTAAAGCTGCTTTTCTAGCAGATATTGCTAAAGGGTCAGCTACCTCGCCGTTAATCACGCCACAAAAAGCGGTGGAGTTGCTTGGCACCATGTTGGGCGGCTATAACGTACAAGCTTTAGTAGGCTTACTCAGTACTCATATGGCAGCAAGTGTCGCGGCTGTTTTATCTAATACTATTTTAATGTTCGATGCATTTCATGATGTCGCTGCGTTGGCTAAAAGTGGCAATGAATCTGCAAAAAAACTCATGCAATCATGGGCACGTGGCGAGTGGTTTACCAATAAACCAAGCTTGGCAAAAGAAATTAAATTGGTTGTGTTTAAAGTAGATGGCGAAACCAACACTGATGATTTAAGCCCTGCACAAGATGCATGGAGCCGCCCAGACATTCCTTCACATGCTAAAGCGATGTTGATTAACAAAATGCCTGAAGGTCTAAAGTTAATCGATACTTTAAAAGAAAAAGGCTTGCCATTAGCTTATGTGGGCGATGTAGTGGGTACGGGTTCATCACGTAAATCTGCGATTAATTCATTGCAATGGTTTATGGGCGATGATATTCCTAATATCCCAAACAAACGCACTGGTGGCGTGATACTAGGCGGTAAGATCGCGCCTATTTTCTTTAACACAGCTGAAGACTCAGGCGCATTGCCAATTCAGTGTGACGTATCAAAAATGAAAACTGGCGATACGATTACCTTATTCCCTTTTGAAGGGAAAGTAGCCAATGAAGCTGGTGAAACTATTGCTAACTTTGACTTAGTACCATTGACTATGCCAGATGAAGTGCGTGCTGGTGGTCGCATTCCATTAATTATTGGTCGTGGTTTAACGACTAATGCACGTCAAGAGTTAGGCTTGCCAGCATCTGATTTGTTTATTAAACCAATAGCGCCAAAAGATACGGGCAAAGGCTATACCCTTGCGCAAAAAATGGTGGGTAGGGCATGTGGCCTTCCTGAGGGCACAGGTGTTCGTCCAGGTACATATTGTGAACCTAAAGCGACGACAGTCGGTAGCCAAGATACAACTGGTGGCATGACACGTGATGAACTGAAAGAGTTAGCTTGTTTGGGTTTTAGTTCAGATTTAGTAATGCAAAGTTTTTGCCATACTGCAGCTTATCCAAAACCAGTGGATATCAAGTTGCAACATAGCTTGCCAGAATTTATGAGCAGCCGTGGTGGCGTGAGTTTACGTCCAGGGGATGGGGTCATTCACTCATGGTTGAACCGTCTTATTTTGCCTGATACTGTGGGTACTGGCGGCGATTCACATACACGCTTTCCTATCGGTATTTCTTTCCCGGCTGGTTCAGGCTTAGTGGCTTTTGCAGCCGCAATGGGTGCTATGCCTTTAGATATGCCAGAGTCAGTATTAGTGCGTTTTAAAGGTGAAATGCAACCGGGCATTACCTTACGCGACTTGGTGAATGCAATTCCATATGCGGCTATTCAAGCGGGCGAACTTACCACAGGTAAGCAAGGTAAAAAGAACGTATTTAATGGTCGAATTTTAGAAATTGAAGGTTTGCCTAACCTTAAAGTTGAGCAAGCATTTGAGTTTGCCGATGCTTCTGCTGAGCGCTCTGCTAACGGTTGTACGGTACACTTAGATAAAGCTCCCGTGATTGAGTTTTTAAACTCAAATGTTGTGTTGATGCAAAATATGATTGATGATGGCTATGAAGACGCGCGTACTTTGCAACGTCGCATTGCTTCGATGCAAGCATGGTTAGCTAAGCCTGAATTATTACGACCAGATGCAGATGCTGAGTATGCACATATTATTGAGATTGATTTAAATGAAATCACTGAGCCGTTGCTGGCTTGCCCCAATGATCCAGATGATATTAAGCCGCTCTCAGCTGTAGAGGGTGATAAAGTGGATGAAGTGTTTATTGGTAGTTGCATGACCAATATCGGCCATTACCGTGCCGCAGCGAAAGTATTAGAAGGTTCTGGCGCATTGCCAACACGGCTATGGATTGCACCACCGACGCGAATGGATGAAAGCCAACTGCGTGATGAAGGTGTGTATTCAGTGTTTGGTGTGGCTGGTGCCCGGACCGAAGTGCCAGGTTGTAGCTTGTGCATGGGTAATCAAGCACGTGTGGCAGATAAAGCGACGGTATTTTCAACCAGTACCCGTAACTTTGATAATCGCATGGGTAAAGATGCTCGTGTATATTTGGGTTCAGCCGAGTTGGCAGCTGTGTGCGCCAAGATTGGTCGAATTCCAACTCAAGCTGAGTATTTAGAAACCATAGGCAGTAAATTAAGTAATACCGCTGAAATTTATAAATATCTTAATTTTGACCAAATGACAGAATACAAAGGTTCTATGAATAAGCTTAAAAAAGTGATTGCTATTGCTGAAATTGCCTGAGTTATTTAAATATCTGTTGCTATTAAAAAGCCGCATTTGCGGCTTTTTAACTATACTGCTAGCCATTAAACAGAAAATTGTAACTTTTTTGAGCTTACAAACACTCCGACAATGCTTACCTGCCATCTTCTTTTTAGGAGGATTTGTGTGGGATGCACTGACTATTGGTAAACAAGTGCAGCAAAGTGATTTAATTATTTTTAGTACTTATTTAGTGGCTGCAGGGCTTATTTTGTGGTGGCTTGCGCATCATGCAGAAAAGTCTGAAGAACAGCTGAATGCGCATTTGACTGAAGGTAAAATCCTGCGCATTTTGCCAAAAAAATGGCGAGAAGCCGCTCCTTATTTTTTGTTGCAGTTTTTGTTTGGTAGCTTGTTGAGTGCTTTGTTTATTTTGTATTTTAAGAGTGCTAGCTACGCGTACGCATTGTTTTGGTCATTGTTATTGGCAGGCACTTTGGTGGGCAATGAGTTTCTAGAGCTCCATTACAAGCAAAGTACCATATCATGGACGATGTTTGGTTTTTGTTCGATTTTGTTACTTAATTTTTTACTGCCGTGCTTATTCGGCAGTATTCATTGGTTTTGGTTTGTACTTAGTACGATGGCTGGCGCAGGTTCTACGCATTATTTTTACATCAAGGCGCACCAAGTGAAGTTAGTGGCCAATAATGACGCCATACAAATTTCTCCTCCGCCTATCTCACAGAAAAGTAAATTTTCTACCTCAATTATTCCTACATGGCTAGTTGCAGCGTTGCTGATGGTCGCTTATTTTAGTGATGTGATTCCGCCAGTGCCCTTGGTTAAATTAGATGTAAGAGTTGGTACAAGTCTAACTAAAACCACAAGAGATTATCAGCTTAGTGTAGATGCTATTCCTTGGTGGCAGTTTTGGCGTTTATTATCAGGCGATGTGCATATTGGTGCTGGCGAACGGCTATATTGTGTCACTGCCGTATTTGCACCACAGGGCTTAAAAACACGTTTGTATCATCGTTGGCAACATAAGCAGGGCGCAAACTGGGTGACGACATCGCGAATTGGTTTTAGCTTAAATGGTGGGCGGTTGGCAGGTTTTAGAGGCAATACTTATAAAAAAAATCTGGCTGCTGGAAATTGGCGTGTCATTGTGGAAACTGAAGACCAGCACACCGTGAGTGTCGATAATTTTACCGTTTTCATTGATGCGACTAACACGCCAATCAGCCGCAAGCAGGTGAAAATTTAAATGATGCTGTTAATCTACTTGACTTGATTCACTGGTGAGTGTGTCATGAGCTTATCAATGTAGGCGATAGAGATGGCTGAAACGACAAATGCCATGTGAATAATAGTTTGCCACATCAATACTTTATCGGTTAAGTTTTCTGCATTGATAAATGTTTTAAGCAAGTGAATTGACGATATACCGATAATGGCAGTGGCTAATTTTACTTTAAGTAAATTAGCATTTACATGTGATAACCAATCAGGCTCATCGGGGTGGCCTTCTAAGTTTAGGCGTGATACAAAAGTTTCGTAACCACCAACAATTACCATTATCAGTAAATTAGAAATCATCACTACGTCAATTAAACCCAATACAATCAACATGATATCTGCCTCACGTAAACTGGGTACTTTTTGTACTAAGTGGAATAGCTCAACTGCAAAGTGAAAAACATACACGCCTTGCGCGACAATTAAGCCTAAATAAAGCGGTAATTGTAACCAGCGGCTGCCGAATAAAATACTACCCATCATATTGGTTTGTTTGTAAGTACCACTTTGCTTTACTTTTTCCTGCATGAAAATTCCTTAATGATTATTCAGTAATTACTCTAAATTAATTAAAACGAGTATTGATGGCATAGATGCGGCTAATTTTCTTCAATTCAAGCATTATTAATTAGCTGATTTTGCTAGTGAGTTGGTAACTTGCGCCATCATCTTGACCTAATAAATCTACCAATGTTGGTAAATTATCATCCAATATTTTGGGCAGTGTATAAGGTGGATTGAAAATAAATAATCCGCTACCAAACATACCAAAGCCATCAGCAGATGGGGTCTGTACGCTCAATGTCACATTAAGCCAGTTGGCGCAATCTAAGTTTTGTAATTTATTTACCATCTCCAGCGGCTCGTCGCGCTGTAAGAGTGGATACCACACCAGATAGGTGCCGGTGGCAAAGCGTTGCAAACTTTCTTTAATGCAAGTCACTACACGTCGGTAATCTTGTTTTTCTTCGTAAGGTGGGTCAATCAATACTACACCGCGTTTGGTGGGTGGCGGTAATATGGCTTTTATACCAGCAAAACCATCTTGCATTTCAATTTTTACGCTTTTGCTTTTAAAGCCCTGACGTTGAGCATTAAAGTTTTCTAACAGCAGTTTATTATCGCTGGGATGTAATTCGAATAAACGCATCTTATCATCTGCACGAATGAGCTGCTCCGCAATAGCTGGTGAGCCTGGATATAAGCTCAGCTTATTTTCTACATTAATACTCTTAATCAATTGGCTAAATTCAATCAATGCTAGCGGCAATTGAGGTGCATCAATCAGCCGTGCAATACCAGTTTCAAACTCTGCATTTTGTAACGCATAACCCGCATCCAGTGCATACATACCCGCGCCAGCGTGGGTATCGATGTACCAATAAGGTTTATCTTTTTGGTTTAAGTAGCTTAACACTTGGGCGAGTACAAAGTGTTTAAGTATATCGGCATGATTGCCTGCGTGGAAAGCGTGACGGTAGCTAAGCATGTAAATTGGATGCCATAAGTGTTTAAATGTGATTGATACGATTAGGTTACTCGAATTATAAGTTAAAATCGTGTAAGGGTATTAAACGTGTTCAATCAATATTAGAAAGTAATTTATGTCGGGTTCGCACAATCTCATTAACCATGGCGCGGGTATTTCTGCCAACAAAATGTGGATTGCTTTTGGCATCACGCTCATTTTTTGCTTGATTGAAGCTTTTATTGGTTATCGTGCCAATAGTTTGGCATTGATGTCAGATGCAGGACATAACTTGGCCGATGCTTTAGCGCTTGCATTATCTGCTTACGCGATTTGGGTGGCTAACAAGCCCGCAGATAACAAGCTTACTTTTGGCTACCATCGTGCTGGTATTTTGGCTGCGTTGTTCAATGCTGCTGGACTAGTGGTCATGGCTGGCGTTATTTTTTATGAAGCCATTTTGCGTTTGCGTGCGCCAGAGCAAGTGCAATCTGGCCCTATGATATGGGTTGCTTTAGTGGCTATCTTGGTTAATACAGGTATTGCATGGTGGTTTCATGCGGATGCAAAAAATGATTTGAATGTTAAAAGCGCCTATATGCACATGGTGGGGGATGCCGCGGCTTCTTTAGGTGTTGTCATTGCAGGGGCCATTATCATGTTAACGGGTGCTTATATTGCAGACCCGATAGTGTCGCTTATTTTTGCCTTGCTAGTATTGTGGAGTTCATGGGGAATTTTGCATGAATCTATACAAATATTACTTGAAGCGGCGCCAGTGGGAATGGATTTGGCTAAGGTTGAGCATTCGATTAATCATGTAACAGGGGTGCTGAATGTACATGATTTACATGTGTGGACAGTATCATCAGGGTTAATCGCTGCCACTTGTCATATTACTGTGGCTGAGCAAATGGTAAGTGATAGCCAAAAAATCGTGCATGAAGTGAATGAAATGCTGGAGCATGAATTCAATATTGGACACAGCATAGTGCAGGTTGAAACTGATAACTGTGGAGGTCATGATCACCAAGCAAGGTTCCACACAGATGCACATCACCACTATGATCATGGATCACATCAAGAGAGCCATTCCCACTCTGCCGATGACCATCATCATTAAGCTGGATTTGTCTCAGGCAATAATCCAGAGCCGAAATTTCTTAACTTTAGGAGGTTAATATGCCCTACGTAAACATTAAACTTGCTGGTAGCATTACACGAGAGCAAAAAGCACAAGTCGTTAAAGAAATCACTGAAACACTACAGCGAGTCGCTAATAAGCCTGCAAGTTATACTTACATAACTTTTGAAGAAATAAAATATGAAGATTGGGCGATTGCAGGGAAATTATTAGACGAATAAGTTGGTTCTATTGTATTCTCTAGAAACGTGCTTAATCTGAACTTAAATTGTTTATTAGCCGTAAAAAATTTGCCTGCTTACCACAAAAACCCTTTTGATAGGCTTGTAGTCTCGGAAGCGCAAGCAGAAAAATTGGCGAATATTTCAGCAGACATCATGTTAGATGGTTATGAAATTGAGCGCCTTTGGTAACTTAATCAGCCAATAAATATATGTTTTCACCTCAGGTATGATTATTAAAAATCCTTTCTATCGTGTTAGCTTAGCATTAAAGATGCTCTAGCTAAGAATTAAAATAAAATT
Source organism: Methylophilaceae bacterium (assembly GCA_014378915.1). Taxonomy (GTDB): domain Bacteria; phylum Pseudomonadota; class Gammaproteobacteria; order Burkholderiales; family Methylophilaceae; genus JACMMS01. Next base: position 6,491 of record JACMMS010000140.1, on the reverse strand, counting down.
CCTGATCCAGTCATTCCGACGAAAGTTGGAATTTAGTGGCTTTGATTTTGTTCATTGCTTGAGGTTGGTGGTGTTAAAATAAACTTATGAAAATTCCAAAAAGACTAGAGCCTCTCTTAGAAGATGGCTTAATTGATGATGTGATACGCCAGCTGATGAGCGGCAAAGAAGCCACTGTTTACGTGGTGCGTTGTGGCGATGAAGTGCGTTGCGCCAAAATATATAAAGAGGCTAACAATCGCAGTTTTCGGCAGAGTGTGGATTACACCGAAGGTCGTAAAGTTAAAAATAGTCGTCAAGGTCGTGCGATGGCTAAGGGCTCGAAATTTGGTAGAGAGTCGCAAGAAGCGGCTTGGCAGAGTGCCGAAGTGGATGCTTTGTATCGCTTAGCCAATGCTGGTGTGCGTGTGCCAGAGCCATTTAACTTTTATGAGGGTGTGTTGCTGATGGAGTTGGTGACCGATGCACAAGGTAACGCAGCCCCTAGGTTGAGTGATGTTGAATTCAGCGCAGAGGATGCGCATATTCATCATGCTAGTTTGCTTAAAGAAGTGGTGCGTATGTTATGTGCTGGGATTGTGCACGGAGATTTGTCTGAATTCAATATTTTAATGAGTGAAGAAGGCCCAGTGATTATTGATTTGCCGCAAGCAGTTGATGCCTCAAGCAATAACCACGCGAGTAATATGCTTGAGCGTGATGTTGCTAATCTGCGAGATTATTTTGGGCGGTTTGCCCCTGAATTACTGACAACGCAGTATGGAAAAGAGATTTGGGCACTATACGCACATGGCAATTTAACCTTAGAAACTGAACTTACTGGCAGATTTAAACAAAATACTAAAGCGGTTGATTTGAAAAGCGTGATGCGTGAAATTGACGATACAAAAAAAGCTGAAGAAGCGCGCTTGTTGCGGCTTGCAGAATCTAAGCTCACCTAAAGACTAAGTTTATTGAGCAAAACTTTCAAATTCCATCATATCAGCTTCCGCTGGTATGATGGATTGAGATGTTTATACATAAAATTACACGCATTAAATTTTTACCTATTCAAGTGTAGTCAACTACGTAACAACATTGCTAGTGTTAAAATATAATAATGCCTGATATTAAAGTCATGTTTGATCCTAAACCCATTTTAAAAAATCTCCCTAATCTGCCTGGCGTTTATCGCATGATAAACCTGGCAGATGAGGTGATCTATGTGGGTAAGGCTAAGGACATTAAAAAACGCGTTTCATCGTACTTCAATAAAAATCTTCCCTCACCCCGTACACGCATGATGGTTAGCCATATTGTAAGGATAGAAACCACTGTGACTCGCAATGAGACCGAAGCTTTATTGCTAGAAAACAACCTCATTAAAGGTTTGATGCCGCGCTATAACGTGTTGTTTCGGGATGATAAATCTTATCCATATATCAGCTTAACTAGTGATCAATTCTCACGTTTGGCTTTCCATCGTGGTGTACAGCGCAAAGGGGGGCAATATTTTGGGCCTTTCCCCAGTTCGTTTGCTGTGCGCGAAAGCATACAGCTTATGCAAAAAGTGTTTCGTCTGCGCACTTGCGAAAATACGGTGTTTGCTAATCGCTCGCGTCCTTGCTTACAATTTCAAATTGAGCGTTGCACTGCGCCTTGTGTAGGTTTTATTTCTGAAGCTAATTACCAGCATGATGTGCATCACGCAGCTTTGTTTTTGCAGGGCAAAACAACTGAGGTGATGGATGAACTTAGCGATAAAATGAATCAAGCTGCGCAGGACCAACAATATGAGCAAGCCGTTGTGTTTCGCGATCGCATGCAAGCTTTGCGTCAAGTGCAAGCTAAGCAGTTTGTCAGTGATTTTAATGTATCCGATGCTGATGTGATTGCTTGCGCACAGTTTGAAAGTCAGCATTGCATCAATTTGGTCATGATACGCGGGGGTCGTCATTTAGGCGATAAAAGCTATTTCCCTAAAAATGCCGATCATGCGGAATTCAGCGATACCGTTGAGGCTTTTTTATCACAGCATTACGTCCCTCAAAACACACCGCCGTTGATTGTGTTGGGTGTAGAAATTGATACACCATTGTTTGAAGAAGTGTTTACCGAGCAAGCAGGGCGCAAAGTACGTATTAATACCAATGCGGTTGGCGATAAAAAAGTCTGGCTAAAAATGGCGCAAACCAATGCCGAGCTAGCCCTAACCCAGCGTGCTGCCCAAACTGCGAATCAAGAAGCTCGCTTATTGGCATTGCGAGAAGCGCTCAATTTAGCAGACAATGTTGAACGCATCGAATGTTTTGATATTAGCCATACCATGGGCGAGGCCACTGTGGGTAGCTGCGTGGTGTTTGACCGTGGGGATATGCAAAATAGCGAGTATCGGCGCTATAACATCTCAGGCATCACGCCGGGCGATGATTACGCTGCCATGCGAGATGTACTAACACGCCGCTACAAAAAGGTCGCAGCAGGCGAGGGTAAGCGCCCGGATTTAATCTTTATCGATGGCGGTAAAGGCCAGCTTGGCGTCGCAATTGATGTGATGCAAGAAGTAGGTTTAGCGGATATTCTGTTAGTAGGCATTGCCAAAGGTGAGGAGCGCCGTCCTGGTTTGGAAACTATGATTTTTTCTGATACGGGTGAAATGCTTAATTTAGAAAAAGATAATCGCGGTTTACATTTACTGCAACAAATTCGCGATGAAGCCCATCGTTTTGCAATCACAGGTCATCGTGCAAGGCGCGCTAAGGCACGTATGCACTCAAGTTTGGAAGACATTGCAGGCATAGGTGCAAAACGTCGCAAAGCATTGCTTACACGCTTTGGCGGACTAGACGGCGTAAAAAGTGCTAGTATGGATGAAATCGCACAAGTTGAAGGCATCAGCCAAAGCCTGGCAGATAAAATTTATCAGGAGCTACATTAATGCTGTGTAACATTCCAACCATGCTAACTTGGCTGCGTATTTTACTCATTCCTGTTTTTGTTGCCATTTTTTACCTACCCCCCAATGCCATTCCAGCACATTGGGTAAACTTCACTGCAACCAGTATATTTGCTGTTGCTGCCATCACTGATTGGCTCGACGGCTATCTAGCGCGTAAACTTAATCAAACATCCAGTTTTGGTGCGTTTTTAGACCCTGTAGCAGATAAACTAATGGTGGCAGCAGCTTTGCTCGTACTAGTTGAGTTTGGGCGCGTAGGTGCGGTTATTGCACTTGTTATTATTGGTCGCGAGATAGCAATCAGCGCACTGCGAGAGTGGATGGCGGGGGCAGGGCAAAGCAGCAGTGTAGGGGTTGCGCTCATAGGCAAAGTAAAAACGGCCGCTCAAATGCTCGCTATATTGTTTTTATTATATTGGGATAATATCGGTGAGCTTAATACCAAGTTGATTGGACGCTATTTGATCGCAATCGCCGCGCTTTTAACATTGCTTTCAATGGCTTATTACTTAAAATCCGCCGCCAAGCAAATCGGCAAAATGGATGCAAGTAATTAACCCAGCAATTTTGGCTTGACACAAGCTTAAATCCCGCTAAAATGCACAACTCTTAATTGAATTCCTAAATCAATTAAGAGGCTCTTAGGGATAAATTGAGGGGTGAAAACCCTGTAAATAGTATTACTTCATTTTAGCCTTGACTTAGTAGTAAAAATCGCTAAAATGCTGACTTCTTTAAGCGGGAGTAGCTCAGTTGGTAGAGCGCAACCTTGCCAAGGTTGAGGTCGCGAGTTCGAGACTCGTCTCCCGCTCCAGTAAAAAAACGGGGATTTTAGCAGTAGCTAAATTCCCCGTTATGGTTTTAATTGAGAGTATCTCGATTAAAACCAATTTACTATAATAGTAAATTATTATTCTAAAGGTAATTGAGTAGGTATCTGTTGGTTTGATACCAGCTTTAAATGGCGCGATAGCAAAGCGGTTATGCCGCGGCCTGCAAAGCCGTTTAGGCCGGTTCGACTCCGGCTCGCGCCTCCAGTTAGTCTGGAAAGCAGTTTTGGGCAATAGAAAAAGTAACGTTAGATGTTAATGCATAATCGTATTTTCATCCCAATATCTAGCAAGCTCGCTTGTTAGTTCATCCGCCCGGGTGGTGAAATTGGTAGACACAAGAGACTTAAAATCTCTCGCCTTATGGGTGTGCCGGTTCGACTCCGGCTCCGGGCACCAACATTAAACCTCTGTAATTACAGAGGTTTTTTACTTTATACTACTAATAATTAACTTTTGATTACAATAAAATTTGCTCTTCAGTGTGCCGAAATTGTGACAACGGCTGACAATTCACACGTTTAAATAAAATCTTTACTTTCAATATACAAGTACATGAATTTTAATTAATTTTCAAATATTATTACCATAAGGTCACCTATCCGCAGGGCTGCGACTTCATTGTTCAGCGACAGTCAAAACCAGCGGGCAATAGGTCGAACGACCGGCGGGTGTGGTTCTAATAAGTCCCACGCACTAATGTTTATTGATTAGCCCGATACGAGCACTCCCGCATAGAGAACACCAATCTATGGATTGCTGAATTAAGATAAAAGGTCTTAGTTCCATGCAGAAAGATTTTCAAGGTTTTCCACCAATTGTTGGTGTGGATGGCCTTGGTATACTTTTAAATAAGAAACCAAGCAGCATTCGTGTTGATCGGTCAAGAAAGCCGCACACACTTCCTCCTGCGTGCACGCCGCCAGACACCCAAAAACCACTTTGGATTGTTTCGGACGTCATTTACTGGCTTCGTAGTTATAAAGAAACTGATATTAGAGCCACGCCAGTTAAAAAGCAAGTTGGCCCACCAACTAAAGCGGAAAGAATTGCAATGAGGGTATTAAATTCATAACCTCTTATTTTTCGCCCAATTTTTCCTGAAGCAGTATTAATATTGGGTATCCGTATTCCATGATTGAAATGGCCTAAATCTCACCATTTTCAATCATGGATACTAATGTTGATATTCACCCCGTAGTCGATTTCAGTTTTTTGAGGTTTCTGTTGATACGATGTGAAATCATCTACTATCGCATACACCATATATGCATAATTATGGATATTATTTACCTATGGGTGGGTAGTTAGGATGTTTGCAGATAGAGCCCTAAGTTAAACTTTTTACCAGATGGCTGAGGCGGCGCTGATTCGTCATCATAGGGGAAAAAATCACTTTTCATGATTTGTTCTTTTGTCCAGGTACATTCTTCTGGAAATACATCAAGCCCAGCCTTTGATAAGGCTTGTGCAAAAGCTTTGGACCAAACAACATCAAGCAAATCATTGTCAGTAAGATTGTTTTTTAAACTAGGCGTTTCCTTTAGGCTATGTTCAATTTCTTTACGTTGCGCCTTGATTGTTTTTTCCCAACTTACCCCACGGTATCTGGGGTAATTAAAATATAATAACTACAACAATAGTAGCTCTCTTGATAACCAACACAACCATTATTACATTTAAATATTATTGCTATATAGGGAAATAAATATAATAGTAATATATCGTTCAATATGAAATGCTTGAGAAGTCTCAAGTTGTCTTTGCTATTACTATTTCAGTATTCATCACATTTACCTATTCATAGGTATTTTATATTTTAATTTTTCTGAGTGGTTCCAAAAGTGATATGCATAAGGTAAAGATTGAACATCATAACTAACTAGGTCTATATTTTCCTTTTGCAGGAGCCCTTTGAGTATCTTGGCATCGACAGGGCTCTCTATTAAAACCACAAATTTGAAAATAAAAGTCTGAATTTCTAAGAGGATGAAACTGATATTTTTCTAATTCCAAAAGCAAATGTTGAAATAATTCTAAGAAAAAAAGAAAATCTAGCTCAATATCTTTTATCACCTACATTGGTGGAGGGTATTTTTAATCATGGCACGTATTAGCTCTAATCCCTTATTTGAGCGAAACAGGCTAAATTCAACATCTTGTCCTGAATAGTTACTGTTCATACATGATAAACCTCCACATTTGACCGAAAGTGTCGTTTATGAGCGACTGCAATCTGGAAATATAACTTAAGTCTTAATGTTCAGTTTACTAGGACTTGTAAGGCTAAATATGCAGATAGTTGATTTGTTAAAGACCCATTTTTAAGTCCTTTGCCCACAGAAAATAAGATATTGTTATCTTTAACTAGGCTGTAAACTCCACCAAGGTTAAAACCTACAGTATCCAACCCGCCCAATGAGTTTGGTGATTCATGAAAGACTTCACCACCCACCTGAAGCTTAGGAGAGATTTCGTAAAGAGAAGCCGCACCAATAAAAATTGAATTCTTGTTCCCTGCGCCAGGATTTATTCTGTAACCAATACCGCCATAGATTGTCCACTTATCAAAATCTGTTTGTATCCAAAATGGAATAAAGCTCTGAACTTTATTTCGGTTTTCTCCAAGTCTCTTATTACCTGTTGGAAGTTGCACCATCGGATAGGTGCCGACCATGAAAGAAAAATCGTTATGCTGGAGATTCACAAATCTATATTTAATT
>JACMMS010000018.1 GCA_014378915.1 Methylophilaceae bacterium | reverse complement strand
ATCTTCAGGCTTTTTATCATTGGATAGCAGGCTATCAACTCAATCGTTGGGTAAGGCTTTTTGTATCGTCATTCTTTATCCATTGCTGCAAATAGCAGTTTCCTGCAAAAGGACGTTTACACAAAATTATTTACACATCCTAATCAGGCAAAAAATTCTTCTACAGGTCTTAATGTTAATTTACTGTTCAATACATAAATGCAGCAACTAGCTACTTAGTTTTTGCAAACTCGCCATTAACTCGCTTTGAAGTTGATTAAGCATATTAAATCTTCGGTTATACATGGCACGTTTGTTTGACTTTATTTCTGTCAGCGCTTTAGGTTGGTAAGCAACAGGTAAGTTGTAATGTTGCTCACTACTTTTTATACCCCCGAACTCTTCCCAATATTGGTCGTAATTCATCTTGAATTCATTTCTTCTTTTGAGATTAGAACATCTTGAAATATGACTTTCAGTGCTGGTCGCCCATATTTCATTTATAGTCAATGAGCTGCTTATACATTGAAAAATAAACATAATTAAAGCTGAAGGGCGTAAACCATGCATTTTTTTTGTAAGCTCTTTAATGAGGACATCACCATGCTCATAACGTGAAGGTACGCCTTGAATTCGGCCTATGATAATACGTGTAATATTGTTTTCTTTATTGAAGATAAATGTACTAGAGAATACGCTGATTTGTGTTGCATCATCCATCAGCATAAGGCTTAGCTCACCTTCTTTCATAAAGCCTGGAGAAGGCTTATACAGCATCACGCTAAGGGTTTTATTTTCATCATAATCAATCTTACCTAGCCGTAAATTTGAGCTTTGATCTAGATAAATAATGCGGATAAAATCTTTAGAAAAATTATTTTGTAAATAATGATAATGACCCATCAAGTATTGCATTTTTTTCTGCATAGATAATCCACAAAAAATATAAGGCTGAAATATTTTTCCGTAAACTCTGGGGTTATATTTTGCAACAGGTGTATTAATAGTTTGCGTAAAAAAGGTATGCATCAGACTTATTTGCTTGCGATACAGCCACACTTTTGGAAAGGTTTTAATACGCTTAGACAAAGATCTGTAAATACATTTATTAAGATCATATAGTGCTTTAAAGCTAAGTATTGGTTGTAATATGTCTGTCATAACTGAATTTAATTTTAATTTTTATAGAACCATATTTTCAACTCAATGACTTACAAAATACTTACGATATTACCAAGCACTGAAGTGGTGTAGTGTTATCTGGTATTTCGTAAGTGTTTTGTAAGTGATGCTACTCATAATGAGCTGATTAAATAACTATAGGGCAAAGCACATGATTACCATCAGCGAGAGTATTGGCAGCAAAGTCTTACTCATTACTGCAAGCCATACTGGTAATAATATTTTTTGTACACCGGCCATTAAATTTTTAAAAAAGCATTATCCAAATACGATTTTTGATGTGTTGGCTTTTAATAAGCTAAGCGCCGAGGTTTTTAAAGAAAACCCCAGCATTAATAAATTAATTGTGAGCAATAAAAGTCGAGTGATTAACAAGTTAGCAAGAAACTACAGTCAAGTGATTTGCTTACACAACAAAGCTAGAGAAATGATTAGTGGTTTAAACCCTAATTTCATAACTGCCCCTGACTTCATTCCTAATGTTCACCATGCTGAACAAATATTGCAATATGTCGCCGGTTCAATCAATAAAGAAATCACCGATGAAGATCGTGCCTATGCTATTGCTGGTAAAACCAATTCTAAACATTTGGTATTAGATGATTTTAACGTCAAAAGTCACGATATTTTAGTATGTATGCACCTTGGTTGCGGTAGAACAAAAACGCATGGCTGGAAGTTTTTTCATAGCAGTGCAAGAACGCATAAAAAACTACTACCGATTAAGACTTATATTGACCTAGCTAACGAATTGGTTAAATTTAATTCCAATATTCGATTTGTGATCACGGGTACAAAAAATGAAAATTTTCTGGCAAAAGAGTTTGTAAAAAATGTGCCAAATGCCATTGATTTAACTGCAAAAACATCGGTATCTGAACTATTTAATTTGATGGATAAGTTTAGCTTATTTATTTCACAGGATTGCGGTGTGATGCATATTGCATCTGCTTCTAATGTCTCTTTGCTTGGTTTATTTGGTCCAACTAATCCAATAATGACTGGGCCATATCCTGTTAAGTACAATCAGAAAATTATAAAAGAAGAGTCTATGAGTGATATTAAAATGACTGAGGTGGTTGTAGCAGCGCTAAAACTACTCAATATCTCACCCAAGTTTGAATTACTCGCTTAGCTAATCTCGCATAACTTAGTTTAATTTTACTAAATTATGGCAATATTTTCTGGCGGCTAAGTTCTTCATTTTTCATTTGCATGTACTCCTGTTTATCAATCTCATGCAGCTGTCTTGGATACTCTTCTGTAGCGCTAAACCACTTATTTAGGCGCTGTTCCATGCGTTTTTCTGGCACCTCATTTAAAGAGCTTAAATAAGCATCTATGGCTAAGTAATATCGCATAGTATTGCGTTCAACTAGCCCCCGCACACCACCAACATACTGCTCTGCGGCATCTTGTAATTGTGGTGTACCAGTATCAACTGCTTCCATTTTGCTGAAGCCAACTTTTCCACTGCCAACAGTGTTCAAGTAGGTTTTCATTGCTACACGTCCAGCTAAGCCGTAACCATACGCATAAGTCAAATGTATGAAAGTTTGCTTATTACTTATTGGAACGGCTTCTAATACGATTCGGTAATCCTTAGTGCCAAGTGGCCCCCCATCTGCATTTAAATCCACTCGAAAGTAGTCTTTGGTTGTTATTGCTGTTCGATAATCAAACTGTAAGTGGTAGGTATCAGCCAGCTCTTGCTTAACTTTTTTACCTACATACAAATTAATGATTGGACCTTTGTTGCCATTAGTCACACGGCAATATTTGGTATTAACGTGAAGTATTAATACGTTACACCAGTTCACGGGACCCTGTTTAGGTTCATTTAATGTGCCATCTACTGTAGTAAATGGATAATCAATTACCGCATAAATATCACCTTTGATTGTTGAGGATGATTCAACTGAATCTAAATGAATAGGGCGTTTAAACTGATTAATTTTCAGTTGTTCAGTTAAGCTTAGGTATTTTTCTTGTAGAATTGAAGCTTCATCTGCAATAGCACTGCTTGTTTGTAAAAATATAAGTAGCGAAGCTATTAATATTGTGATTTTAATCGTCATTAATTTAATCATTGATTCACTTTTTGATTATTTATTCATTATTGAGTAGCACGTACTGTCCAAATGGTGTTGCCAACGTCATCAGCAACCAGTAAAGCGCCTTTTTTGTTCACTATAACACCTACTGGACGACCTTGTGCCTCAGCTTTATTATTGATAAACCCTGTTAACACATCAATAGGTTCGCCGTTAGGTTTGCCGTCAGCAAAGGGTACAAAAATGACTTTATAACCGCCATAAGGTTTGCGATTCCATGAGCCATGCTGTCCTATAAACATGCCATTAGCAAATTGTGGTGATAATGCATTGCCTTTGGCTGGAGTAAGGCCAAGTGATGCGGTATGAGCGCCTAACGCATAATCTGGCACAATAGCTTTTGCAACTAACTCTGGGTTTTGTGGTTGTACTCGATCATCAACATGTTGGCCATAGTAACTATAAGGCCAGCCGTAAAAACCACCTGCACTCACTGAAGTCATATAATCGGGCACCAAATCGCTACCTAACTCGTCGCGCTCATTAACAACTGTCCACAATGCACCACTATTAGGCTCCCAAACTAGGCCATTAGGGTTGCGTAAACCTGATGCAAATATTTTATGTGTGCCAGTCGCTAAGTCTACTTCCCATATAGCAGCACGATCCTTTTCTTCATCCAAACCATGATCGGCAATATTACTATTAGAGCCAACGCTCACGTAAAGCTTGTTGCCATCAGGGCTTGCGAGAATATTCTTAGTCCAGTGATGGTTTCGGCCAGCAGGTAAGTCAATGACCTTGGTGGGCGCTGCTGTGATTTCAGTTTCACCCGATTTATAAGGAAATTTAATAACTGCATCTGCATTAGCTACATAAAAAGTATCACCAATGAGTGACATACCAAAAGGCGAGTTTAAGTTTTTTAGAAACACATGGTACTCATCCGCTACGCCATCGCCATTTGTATCACGTAACAACATAATTTTATTTGCGCTAGGCACCGCCGCACCGCCATTGGCCATCAACTTGCCAGCAATCCATGCCTTGACGCTGAAACTATCACTTTTCTCTTTATGATTTGTTTCTGCAACTAGCACATCGCCGTTAGGTAACTCATAAAGCCACCGTGGATGCTCTAAGTTAATCGCAAAAGCTGTCACGCTATTACCATCTGCCACTTTAGGCGTGGTGTTTTCTGGCCATCCAACTGCCTTTGCAACATTGATTGTGGCAATTATTTTCTTATTCATTTGAGATAAATCAGGCTTGGGACCAAACCCAGCGGATGCAGGAAGTTTTGCACTCTCAGTACAACCACTTACTGCTAGCAATGTGATGCTAATGATAAACATCGATGTTTTACGCATATTATTTACTCCATAAATATTAATCGACAGTATCATTTTAACTAATTAAAAGTGATGACAGGCTGCGTCTTATTTTTAAGTAGGTCATATCTGACACAAGCGATGAAACATAAATTAAATTTAAAATCATTATCTTAATCCAGTAGTGTCCGGAGATTTAACTGAATAAATTCAGTTGGTTATCATTTTCAGTCGAATTTATTTGTAACTCCATATTTTTAAGCAGTTGATCTTGAATCGCCCCGTCTACACTAGACACTTTCTTGCCTACTGAAGTATTGCCGTTCAAATTCTACTGGAGAAAGCCGATTTGCGTAACCATGTCGGCGTTTCGGGTTGTAAAACATTTCGATGTAATCAAATATATCCTGCCT
>JACMMS010000139.1 GCA_014378915.1 Methylophilaceae bacterium | reverse complement strand
TATAAACTAGTGAGAAAGTTGACGAAAATTGGTTTGGTGGACGTCCACTCCGCCAAATAAAGATACAGAACTCTAATTTGTTTAGAGTCTCGCTTTTTTTATGTCTAGATGTTTTATTTAAACTTATTTAAGCACTTATGTCTCCACTATATAAATAGATAGGTTCATATTGCTCTGAACCTTGACTCATGGCATTAGGTCAAGTGTTTGTGTTATATTACGTGGTTGATTTGACAAATAAAATAATTATATTTAATTTCTATTTATACAATAACTTGCTAAAAATAAAGCACTTCTTAGTGCTTTAAGATTAAGCATAACGCATTCTGAAAGTTATCCAACATGTTAGACGCAATTCGTAAGGTAGCAACCGGTTGGTTAGGCAAAGTACTATTGGCTGCTATTACTATTCCATTTGCATTATTTGGTATTGATACTTATTTGAATCAATCCGGTAGAAATGTTCCAGTTGCAAAAGTCAATGGCGATAGAATCTCTATACAAGAATACGGTAAAGCAATTGAAAATGTACGTAATCGATTGCAAAGCGAAGGTCAAAAAGTTGATCCAGCTTTACTTGAAAGTCAGGAGCTCAAAGATTCTGTATTAGATGGTTTAATTACTAAGCGTTTAGTTAATACAGAAATTCAAAAAGCTAACTTCAAAGTGAGTGACGAGACTGTGAGCCAGTATATTATTGGTATGCCAGAGTTTCAAGATACTGGAAAGTTTTCACAAGATTTATATGATAAAACTTTGGCACAAAATCATTTAACACCCTCAAAATTTGAGGCGGGTATTCGAAATGATTTACTAACTCAGCAAGCGCGTGAAGGCTTACGGAGGTTAGTATTTACCCCTAAAGCAACACTTATACAATCACTTAAATTTGCGAATGAACAGCGAGAAGTAACGGTGTCTGAAATTAAAAGTTCGGAGTTTGCAAAAGAGGCAGTGGTGACACCAGGACAAGTAAAAGCTTATTATGAGTTGAACAAAGATAAGTTTAAAGTACCAGAGCAAGTGAAAGTGCAGTTTGTACTTTTGTCGGCAGCTGGCTTAGTACATGACATGAAAGCAGATGATGCTGAAATCAAAGCTTTTTATAATGCTAACTCAGCTAAATTTAACGGTGATGAACAACGACATGCGAGTCATATTTTAATTGGTTTTGGCGGCAACCCTGCACCCCAAGACAAAGCAAAAGCAAAAGCAAAAGCGGAGGAAATATTAGCTCAAGTTAAGAAAAATCCTAAAAACTTTGAAGCAATAGCTATTAAAGACTCGCAAGATCCAGGCTCTGCGGCTAAAGGTGGGGATTTAGGTAGCTTTGGTCGTGGCACGATGGTAAAAGCATTTGATGACGTTGTGTTTACTATGAAACCAAATCAAATCAGTGAGTTGGTTGAGTCTGAGTACGGGTATCATATTATTAAACTAATTGGTATTTCTGGGCAAAGCTTAAGTTACGATAGCTTAAAGCTGCAAATTAAAGGTGATATCTTGTTCCAAAAAGCTCAAGCTAAGTATGCAGAGCTTGCTGAAGACTTTAGTAATAAAGCCTATGAAAACTCTGGTAGTTTAGATCCAGTAGCAAAATCATTTAATTTGCAACTTGAAACGAGCCCTTGGATGCGCCGAGATGACTTGTCTAAATTCTTCAAAAATGAGCGCTTAACGGGTTTGGTTTTTTCAAATGAGGTGTTAAAAGAAAAACATAACACTGAAGCGGTTGAAGTCTCACCTAATAATTTAGTGTCAGCACGTGTTTTAGATTATAAACCGTCAGCACCGCGTACTTTTGACGAGGTTAAGAGTGGAATCGAAGGCGTATTAAAGTTAGAGCAGGCCGCTAAACTGGCCAAGCAAAAGGGAGAGTCTGCCTTAGTTAACCTAAATCAAGGTAAAGCCATGGCTGATTTAGATTGGATTACGCCTGTGACAATCGATAGAAAAAATGCTCAAGGTTTAAGTGATGGTGTGATGCAACGTGCATTTAAAATTAACCCAACTAAGTTGCCTGCTTATATTGGTTTTGAAGATGCGAATAAAGGTTATGTATTAGTTAAATTGAATGCTGTACATGATGATGCTGTGAATACAGAAGCAAGCAAGGAGGCTGAAGTTACATTAAAGTCAGCAATTGAGGCTGAATATATGGCGGCTTATGGTAATTCACTAAAAGCGAAAAGTGACATTACAGTCAATCGCAAGTTGCTTGAAGCTAAGTCACAAAACTAATTATGCTGTATTTAGCTTTTAAAAAGGCGGGCAATCAGCGCATCATTGGCTGATTGCCCGCCTTTTTATTTTGTCTGTACATTTATTTTATTTGCATTGTAGATAATTTTTAACTAATTATCTACAATTTTAAATCTATAGGTATCAGGATTATGGCTAGGCTGGTACCGCTCTAGAATACGCTGGTAGCTACGGATAGACTCTACAAAAACTACTGGCGCACCGCCGCTTGCATACCCATACTTAACAGTCGTGTAATAATCTGGATTATTTAACATGACTAATGTTTTTTTTATATCAGCCCAACTGTTGGGGTTTAAGTGTAATCTTTTAGCTAATACGCGTGCATCTTCAACATGCGCATAGCCAATATTGTAGGCAGCTAATGCCATATATGTACGATCTGGTTCAGCAATTTGACGTGGTATGCTTTCTTTGAGCTTCATTACATATTTTGCACCAGCGGGGATGCTTTGTTTTGGGTCTAGCCTGTCGCTTACACCCATTAAATCGGCGGTATCCTCCGTTAGCATCATAAGGCCTCGCACATTAGTTGGAGAGGTGTTGTAAGTATCCCAGTGCGACTCTTGATAACTAATCGCAGCAAGTAAACGCCAGTCTAAATCTGTAATTTCTTGGGCATGCTTAAATAACCTGACATACTTTGGTAGCAACGTATTGCTACGACTTAAAAATGCTTTAACATCTACCGGATCTAAACGCTTTGCATTACCTAAATAGCGGTCTAATACGTTACGTAATGTGCCATCTTTTTGGATATGAAAAAAAAACGCATTTACTTTTTTTGCTAAATCAGCTTTCTCATCATCGTGATTAATTTTTTGCCCGGTTTGATTAAATAAGCTTTTAAATCTAGATATTTTTGGTAAAGCCCATGCAATTTTTTCTGGCTCACCAAAAGACATGGCAACCTCTAAGGTTGGATAGTAATTTTGTAAAATAGAAATTAAGTGGCTATCTGCGACGGTGTATTCAATATCACCATTTGCAACGGCTTCAATGAGTTGCTCGGTATTTACATTTGGGCGTTCTTCCCATTCTAGCCCTGGCTTTGTTTTTTTTATTATGCTTAGCCGTTCTGCAAAGCTTGTACTTGCAGGCACAACTAGTGATGTACCTGTTAAATCTAATAAATTTTTTGTTGGCCTGGCATTGACCTCTTTGTTATAAATTAACTCTTGCTGAATAGTGAGGTAAGGTTTAGCAAAAGTTACAATCTTTTCACGAACTGGCGTAATGCTTAAGTCTGATGCCGCAATATCAGCTTTGCCACTTTGTAGGGCAGGCAATACTTGGCTAATGTTATTGACTACTAAAAACTTGGCTTGATAAGCTGCCCCTAAACTTTTTACAAATAAAAGGGCTAAATCGTGCTCAATACCGGCTATTTCTTTCTCACCATTATAATAATAAGTAGTTGGGCTATTCAGCGTGACAAAAGTAATGGTGTAAGGGTCTTTAGGCACAAGCGCCAGTTTTAAAGGAGCTTCATTATTACAGCTAGACATAAGCCCGCTCAATGCCACCAAACTTATTATGGTATATTTTCGATCAAAATGTTGGCGCAAATTGTCTTTTAATTGCAGCTTAACAATCTCTAAAAAAAAACGTGATTTGAACACAGTCAGTAGCCTTTATGAGTGCTTCCTGCTAATGTCTAACCTCAATTTTTCCATTATCTGCAATCAATACTGTGTGAGCTAATTCAGAAAAAATCCCGTGTTCAACTATACCGGGTATGTTGTTGATGAGCTGATTAAGCTGCTTGTGATCGAGCGCATCACTGAACGAAATATCTAAAATTAAGCTACCATGACTGCTGACACTTAGGCCGTCTTTCGCAACATTTGGGCGTAAACTTCCATTTCCCCCAGCTTGTTCTAAGCTGTTTTTTACCATTTTCCAAGCGTGAGGTAGCACCTCAACAGGGATGGAAAAATTTTGACCAATACGATTCACTAATTTAGTTTTATCTGCAACTACAATGAATTTTTTTGCCGCTTTTGCTAATAACTTTTCCTTAACTAAATCATAACCTCTACCCTTAAGCAGAGCCAAGTCAGGAGTTATTTCATCTGCACCATCGACATATAAATCTATCGCGCTAATAGACTCAAATGCTACTAAATTTAACCCCAAGCTCTGTGCTTTAATACCACTAATAACCGAGCTTGCTACAGCAATCACTTGTAAACCTTCTTCAATTTGGCGGCGCGCCAGTTCATCTATAAAGTAATTTGCAGTAGAGCCAGTACCCAATCCGACGAGCATGCCATTTTGTACGAACTGCGCAGCATATATCGCCACTAATTGTTTGTCATTCATGTTGCTTTCTCCAAGCTAATTTATTGATTAGTTTTTAGTTCATTATTTTTTTTGACGTTTTTTGCTGCAATAATAATGTGTTTGAGATTTTTAAATTTAGCTAACAGTTATAATACTACTTTATCAATTAATTCTGCGTTCAAACTAGCGCGAAACTGCTTTAGGCTATTCAACTAAACTATGCAATTAAAAAGCCCTACACTAGGTCATCCAAGTCGTGTTCAAGTACATTCTTCAGGTTCTGATAGCCTACAATTAGCAAATCTTGCACTAAATTTACAGAGCCAAGGTTTAAAGACTCAAAAGAATGCAGCAAACAATCCTTTAGTTATCATTACTGCTAACGCTTTTGAGGCACAACGCCTCCTTGAAGAGTTGCCTTGGTTTGCACCTAGTTTAAGCGTGCATTTATTGCCTGATTGGGAAACACTGCCTTACGACCACTTTTCACCGCATCCTGATTTAATCTCAGAGCGTTTAGCCACGCTTTATCAAATCTCCCAAAATACTTGTAATGTAATTATTGTACCAATCGGCACCGCACTGATTCGTTTGCCTGCACAGTCTTATTTGGCGGCGCATAGCTTTATGCTTAAAAAAGGGCAAAAGCTAGATGTGGAAGCTTTACGGCTCCAGTGCGCGCAAGCAGGATATCATCATGTGAGCCAAGTCATTAGCCCTGGTGAGTTCAGTGTGCGTGGTGGTCTAATCGATTTGTTCCCTATGGGTGGAGTACTGCCTTATCGGCTAGATTTATTTGATGATGAGATTGAATCTATACGTACATTTGATATAGACACACAACGTAGTTTGTATCCAGTACCAGAGATTAGGCTATTGCCAGCACGTGAATTTCCTTTAGACGAATTAGGTATCGCGCGCTTCCGTAGTAATTTCCGTGAGATTTTTGAGGGTGATCCATCACGTGCAAAAATCTACAAGGATGTAAGCAAGGGCATCGCTACTGGGGGCATTGAATGGTATTTGCCTTTATTTTTTGAGCAGACGGCTACTTTGCTTGAATATCTACCTAAAAGTGCGGTGTTATGCCTGCATGGTAATTTAGATTGGGCAAGTCAGAGCTTTTGGCGTGAAGCACAATCGCGCTATCGCTTGTTAGCGCACGATGTAGAGCGTCCGATTATTGCACCAGAGTTATTGTTGATTAAAGCCGATGATTTTTTTAAAAGTACCCGTCAGTTTGCAGTATTGAATTTAAATATTGAGACTCAAGTAGATAATTCTGTCTATGGTACTAATAATAGCGGGGAAGAAGAAGCTGTAGATACATCTCCGCATAAATTATCAGGTTTACCAGCGCTTGATATTGAGCGCCGTGCAGAACAACCATTGCATAAGTTGCAGTCATTTATTGCTTCTAGCAAGCAGCGTATATTAATTGTGGCAGAAAGCCTAGGCCGCCGTGAAACCATGTTGCAATTGTTCGCCGAACATGGGCTTAGCATCCCTGTTTGCGAGACTTGGGCTGAGTTCCAGCAAAGTGATGAGCGCTTAATGTTAGGCGTCTCAACTTTGTATGCAGGTTTTTTAACGCCTAATCTAAAGCCGGTTGCTAGTAATTTTGCCATCATTACGGAAGCTGAGCTTTATGCGGCTACTGTACGCCAGCAACGTCGACGTGAAAAAGAAAAAACGCGTAACGCTGAAGGCATGCTAAAAGATTTATCTGAGCTTCGTGAAAACGACCCAGTCGTGCATGAACAACATGGGGTAGGGCGCTACAGAGGGTTGTTTAACTTCGATTTTGGCGAGGGTGAAACAGAGTTTCTACTGCTCGAATATTATGGTGACGATAAGCTTTATGTGCCAGTTTCACAGCTATTTCTTATCTCTCGTTATTCAGGCGGACCGCCAGAATCAGCCCCATTACATCGTTTAGGTTCTGGACATTGGGAAAAAGCGAAGAAAAAAGCACTTAAACAAATTCGTGATACTGCAGCAGAGTTGTTGAATTTATATGCCCAACGTGCCGCCCGTAAAGGCCATGCATTTAAGTTAAGCTTGCGGGATTATGAAGCCTTTTGTGAAGGGTTTCCTTTTGAGGAAACGCCAGATCAACTTGAGGCGATTGAGAATGTCATAAAAGATATGCAATCTGGTCGTCCCATGGATAGACTGGTTTGTGGGGATGTAGGTTTCGGTAAAACCGAAGTCGCTCTACGCGCAGCATTTGTAGCCGTCATGGGGGGCAGGCAAGTTGCCGTGCTTGTACCAACAACACTTCTAGCTGAGCAACATTACAACACCTTTAGTGATCGCTTTGCCGAGTGGCCAATTAAAATTGCTGAGATTTCACGTTTTAGAACCGCTAAAGAGCAAGCTGAAGCGCTAAAAGGTTTAGAAGAAGGCAAGATTGATATTATTATCGGCACTCATCGCTTAATTCAAAAAGATGTGAAGTTTAAGAATTTAGGCTTATCTATTTTAGACGAAGAACACCGTTTTGGTGTGCGCCAAAAAGAGCAATTAAAAGCGTTACGTGCTGAGGTGGATGTATTAACGCTAACTGCCACACCAATACCGCGGACTTTGAGCATGGCAATGGAAGGTTTGCGTGAGTTTTCCGTGATTTCAACGCCGCCACAAAAACGCTTGAGTATTAAAACATTCCATACTGATTATTCCGAAGGCATTATTCGCGAAGCCGTTACCCGCGAATATAAACGTGGTGGCCAAGTTTATTTCTTACATAATGAAGTAGATACTATTCATAGTATGCGTGAAAAATTAGAGCGTATTCTTCCAGAGGCACGTATTGCCATTGCACATGGTCAACTGCGGGAACGTGAGTTAGAACAGGTGATGCGCGACTTCTATCATCAGCGTTCCAATCTATTATTGTGTACCACGATTATTGAAACGGGTATTGACGTACCCACCGCCAATACTATCATTATGAACAAAGCCGATATGTTTGGCTTGGCACAGTTGCATCAATTACGTGGGCGAGTAGGCCGTAGTCATCATCAAGCTTATGCTTATCTGCTCACTGACCCAGATCGAAAAATCACGGCACAAGCTAAAAAACGCTTAGATGCAATTCAATTACTGGAAGACTTAGGTGCCGGTTTCCATTTGGCGATGCATGATTTAGAGATTCGTGGAGCGGGTGAGTTGTTAGGCGATAGTCAAAGTGGAGAAATGCAAGAGATTGGTTTTACGTTGTATGCTGATATGCTTAATCATGCAGTGAAGCAGCTTAAAGCGGGAAAAGAGCCTGATTTAAACTCACCACTAGGTGTGACAACGGAAATTAATCTGCACACGCCAGCTTTGTTAACCAACGATTACTGCCCGGATGTGCATGAGCGCTTAGTGCTGTATAAGCGTTTAGCTAATTGTACAGATGACGACCAGTTAGATACCATGCAAGAAGAGCTAATAGATCGTTTTGGTTTATTGCCAGAGCAAGGTGAAACTTTATTGGCTTGCCATCGCTTACGTATAGCGGCTAAACCATTGGGTATCAACAAAATTGACGCAAGTGACGGCGCCATACAGTTACATTTTAATCAGAATACTGAGTTAGATCCGACGAAGCTCATTGCCTTGTTGCAACGCGATAGGCGATGTCGTATGAGTGGACCTGATAAGCTCAGAATCACCGTGCAATATAATGATGTACAAGCACGTGTGGATTTTATTAAGATTTTATTAAGAGAGTTTAGCTGAGAGATTGTGTCACTCATCTGTGCTAAGTTATTAAGATAAAAATTTTTAGAAAGAAAATAATGATAGAAAAAATAATTGCAGCAATGAGTGTTTGGATACTAAGCGTTATTTCAAACATGGGTTACGGTGGTGTAGCGTTGCTCATGGCCATTGAGTCTGCTTGCATACCGTTACCTTCCGAAATTATTATGCCGTTTGCAGGTTTTTTAGTATTTAAAGGTGAAATGACCCTGTGGGGAGTGGCCTTGGCTGGCGCAATTGGATGTGTTATTGGTAGCATTCCTGCTTACTATTTAGGTATCTATGGCGGTAGGCCGCTAGTGGAAAAGTATGGTAAATGGGTGCTGATTTCTCAAAAAGATTTAGATTGGGCAGATAGCGCTTTTGCTAAATACGGTGAAATTATTATTTTTGTTGGCCGTATGTTACCTGCGGTGCGTACGTTTATTGCTTTTCCTGCGGGTGTGGCGCGGATGAATGTGTCGAAATTTATTATCTATACTTTTGTAGGTTCATTATTGTGGTGCTGGTTTTTAGCTTATGCAGGCATGAAGTTTGGTCAACACTGGGAAGATCTAAAAGTATATTTTCATGAGTTTCACTATGTGATTATAGCCTTAGGCGTCGCTTTTTTAGTTTGGTATGTACGTAGGCATTTTAAAAACGCAGATTGATTGAATTAGCTTTAGCTTAGTAATTTAGTCGCTAAGCTTTGTATTTAGTATCCTGCTTCAATGCGTTGATTTAATTTTTCAATAATCAAGTCCCATTTTGGATGCTGGTGCGAGTATCTAGCAATAATGTCTATGCTTATATTGCAGTTAAGAATATTTCCCCAATATTTTTTAAAACACTTAAATAGATAAAAACCAAAAACACCCCAGCGAATAAAAAACAAGCTGACGTTGTTAGGGTAATGTTTTAATTCATAAAATTTATCGTCGGTTTGACCGCGTCTGTATTTAATGAGTGAACGAGGGTCATTTTTTCGTTTACGAAGTTTTAAGCCAATTAAAATAATATTAAGTGCATGCTTAAAACCATCTAGTATTGAGCGCTTATCCCAAGAACGACCAATATAGCAAACAATAGTACTCACTCTATCAATCCCTCTAAATTGTCTTCTTGCAAAGTGAAGTGGTATTGAGTCATCAGTGATATCGCGTTCTATCATACCTAAAAAATCAATTTGATGCCCACAAGCTATCAGTAAATTAGATATTTCAGCTACTAAGTAAGACGCTGCGCAATTACCTGCTATTAAGTAAGGTCTTTGTATGACCGCTAATTAAATTTCGTGCGCGTAATACTTGCTGCGTTTACAAATAATCTCATCAGTAGGTTCAACAAAATTATAAGTGCCGCGTAAGCCATAAATAGTTCTTTCTTTTCCAAAAATGGAAATAATAGAATCTAGCTCATTTGGTCCGCCACACCAAATTAATGGTAATTTGTTTGGTGTATTTACTTCGTGCACTTTGATTAATAATGAGTTTGGCGAGACTCTCTCGCCTGGCCATGCACACGTTAAAGCCAGCAAGGCTCGGTAGAGTTTTGCTGGTAAGTATTCAGCTAATCCTTGATTTGTTGCCTTTGAAATTGCCAATACTGCATTCTTAGTTTATTAAGTCGAACATTGACTATTTTATATAACCATTACAAATAATTGAGTTAAATCACTTTAATATGGCAAAGCAATATTAAGAATTAGTTCACTTAATATAATCATAACCTAGATTATCTTTAGATGTAGACTTCCCACTCTGTCGAATAAAGATTATGCCACTAAATTATCATGACAATTACCTCGGTGGCTTTAGCTCAACACCAGTTTGTTATATTTGCAACATCACGTAAAGTCATTGCTACCAACCAGCCATTCAAATAAGATGAAAACACGAATGATAAATCTATATGGCATGACTTATCGCGTATTTTTCAGTTTTGGTAGACAAGCAAACCTAGAACAAGGAAACTTGTAGGTTTAGCGGTATGTAAAAGTCTGACAGTGCCTGCATATTGCAAAATAAGCATCAAGATTGGGTTAATCGGTGAGTTAAGTTTTTTATTAAACTGAAGATAATGTTTGACTCAGAATTGGTTAATTAGCTCAAACTAAACCTCAGAATCAAGCCATACCTCTAAAAAAATCCAAGCTCTCAACCAAGCTCTAAGCCAGCAATGCTAAAAGAATTTAATTAAACGTAAAAATGAAGAGGTTGTAAATGATAATTAAACCCAGTGATATTTTCAATGCCAGCATTCTCATTGTCGATGACCAAGAATCTAATATCATTTTGCTAACACAAATGCTATCTGAGGCGGGTTATAGCAATATGACATCCACTATCAATCCGCAAGAAGTGTGTTTTCTGCATCGCAAACACAATTATGATTTGATTTTACTTGATCTGCAAATGCCCACGATGGATGGATTTCAGGTGATGGAAAGCTTGAAAGCTGACCATGTAAATGATTATTTACCCGTGCTTGTGTTAACCGCCCAGCCAGGCCATAAATTGCGTGCATTGCAGGCTGGCGCTAAAGACTTTGTTAGTAAGCCATTTGATTTAATTGAAGTCAAAACTCGTATTTACAACATGTTAGAAGTACGTATGCTCTACAATAAGTTAAAAAGTTATAGTAGGCATTTAGAACAAGCAGTCCTTGAGCGTACCGCTGAACTGCGAGAAAGCGAAGCACGTTATCGCAGCTTAACTGAGCTAGCTTCTGATTGGTATTGGGAGCAAGATGAGAACATGAAATTTACTAAGATTTCTGGCCCAGTATTAGAGATGCTTGGTATGGAAGCTGAAAATTTAGCCGAGGATGCACTATCAATAGGTGCAGTTGTTGAAGTAAATTATAATAAAAAAGACGGTTGGAACGAGCAAGAACGAGCGTTTCTGCAAACGCGAATAGCCGCCCGTGAACCATTTTTAGATTTTGTATTTACCCGCAAAAATGTTGATGGTTCACAACAAAAGTTTAGAGTAAGTGGTGAACCCATGTTTGATTGGCATTGTAGGTTTGTAGGCTATCGTGGCATAGGCGTTGAACTGCCCTCCAAAAACAATGGCTTGTAGAGAGCTTACAATATGTTACCTTCCAACATCGCAAATTTAGATAGCTTAATTCAAATCAAACCGACCGAAAAAAGTCAGTCTGATAAAAATTTGCATCAATCTAACCTAAGCCAACGTAACGGGGAACTAAACCGTATTCTTGGCGCTTTACCCGCAACTGAACTTGAGTTCCTAAGTGAACATTTAGAACTGATATTATTGCCAGTGGGAAAAATGCTTTACGAACCTGGTGAAAAATTACAGCATGTTTACTTTCCTACGACTTGTATTGTGTCATTGCACCATGTTCTGGCCTCTGGAGGGTCGGTAGAGATTGCGGGCGTTGGCAATGAAGGCATGGTTGGCGTTACATTAATTATGGGGAGTAACACCATGTTTATCTCGGCCACAGTGCAAATATCAGGTTACGCCTACAAATTAAATGCCAATGTATTATTACAGGAATTTAATTGTAATGCGAAAATGCAGCATTTATTGCTGCGTTATACTCAAAAGTTAATCATCCAAATTGGCCAAGCTGCGGCATGTAACAGGCACCATAATATTCGGCAGCAGCTCAGTCGCTGGCTATTACTAACGTTAGATCGATTACCCAACGATGAAATGACAGTGACGCAAGAACTTATGGCGTTTACACTGGGTGTGCGCCGGGAAAGTGTGACAGAGGCAGCTGGTATTTTGCAACGGGAAGGATTAATCTCGTATCGTCGTGGCCATATTACTGTAATTAACCGAGCTGAATTAGAACACCAGGCTTGCGAATGCTATTTTGTGATTAGAAATGAATTGAGAAGGTGCTATTAAAAATAATAATAAACTTTATTAAGGAGCTCGATATATATCTTTTATAGAGGGCGCGCTCAAATTTGAAGTGCAACATTTTTCGTAGGAAAATGTTGCATGGGAAATTACAATCAATTCAGTATTGAAGAGCGCAGTGTTATACAGGCGCAGTTAACATTAGGGGTTAAGCCTGGCTGGATAGCCGTTGGATTGGGTCGATCTGTTTCGACGATAAGCCGAGCTTCGCTGCAATGGGTGAGTTAAAGTGAAACCTGGGCGTGGTCGACCGGCGATTGCAGGCAAGTATCGCACAGCATTGGCGCAAGGTAGCGCGGACGGGTTGTCAGTCAAACCTAGGGTTGAAAGACGGTTACAGCGTGGTAATGTGCTTTGTAAAGCGGTGACGGATTATTTAAGGCTGGGCTACTCACCCGAGCAAATTGCTGGCACACTGAAATGCGTGAACGCAGACCATCTTCATTGGCAGGTCTCACATGAGACCCTCTATAGCGC